>DATMYG010000249.1:0-13659 GCA_035561055.1 Clostridia bacterium
GCTCTCCATAAGCGTCGTTCCCGCCGTCTGCCGCTGCCGCGCCTGCGCGCGCGCGTTTCCCTTTCGCGATACGAACGGCGTCTGCCCCGTCTGCGGCGGGAGAGGGGAACTCGTTTCCGGCACGGACTTTACGGTCAGGCACATTGTGGCAAGATAAACGATACCTGTATGAGCGACGGCCTCCGCCCAAAAAGCGGAGGCAGCTTTATTCTGCGTGTGTCAATCGTCCCGCGCGGCTTTGCCGAACATCCGGGCAAGCTTTCTCGCCCCCTCGCGCACGCGCGGCGATATGCCAAGCCCCTGACCGGTATTCTCCGGTTGTATGCCGATGACGTAAAGGCGGCAGCCGCACTCCGCGCGGATATAGTCCATCAGCATAGGCAGCGGCAGCATGTGGGTGGAAAAGGACAGCCCCGCGGCCTTTTCGTAGGGCAGCAGTTGGAAGCTCCCCGCGGGCAGATCCATGTACGCGGCGTCCACGACGATAAGCGCGTCCGGCGAGAATCCCTTGATGACGCCCGTGAAGTTCTCCGGCGCGCTTTCGCCCGAGAGGAGCAGGAGCTTTTCAAGGCCCGGCTCCCTTCTCATGCGCTCCACCGCGTAAAGTCCGGCGGCGTCGTCCCGGCACAGTTCGCTACCCACCCCGAGCACCGCGACGCGGGCGCTGAGCGTCTCTTTGAGAAATGTTTCGAGCGGACTCAAAGCTCGATGGTGAGCCCGTCGCGGGAGAGCCGCGCGAGCATAATGTTGTTTGAAGACGAGAGACACTTCTTCGGGCACACATCCACGCACTGGCCGCAGAAGATACAGCGTCCCACGTTGAGGTAGGCGTGTATGTCGGGGTTTTCCTTGGTGCCGCGGTTTTCAATGGTGATGGCCTTACTGGGGCAGTCGCGCATGCACATGGCGCAGTTGATGCACTTATCCGCTTCGTACAAAAGCCTGCCGCGGTATCCCGCGGGGATGTTGGGGTCGCTGTGCGGGTAGTCGATGGTCGCGGGTTTCGCGAAGGCGTTGCGCAGCGCCTGCCCCGCCAGCCCGCCCGGAAGATGCAGCTTTTTCACAGGCCAAGACCCCCTCTCAGGAATAGGTTGACGAAGATCTGGACGAAGGCGATGGGCGTAAGGATCATCCAGCAGAAGTTGAGCATCTGATCCATGCGGATGCGCGCGACGGAGGCGCGCAGCAGCGCGAGCAGCAGCACCAGCGCGAGGGTCTTCGCAAGGTACAGGCCGAAGTCCAGCGCCGCGAGCCCCGTCACGAAGGGCAGGAACAGCGCCGCGATCACCGATGTCACGACCGCCAGCTCGCACACCGCCGAAACGTGCATGAACGCGAGGTAGCGCCCGCTGTACTCGACGAGGGCCCCGCCGACGATCTCGGTCTCGGCTTCCGGCGCGTCGAAGGGCGCGCGTTCGAGTTTGCTCTGCGCGCTGATGAGCGCGATGAGGAACGCGGGCAGATTGACGAGCGTGAGCAGCGGATTTGCCGCGTAAAACGCGAGAATGTCCGTGATGCTCCACGTGCCCGCGAGGATGGCGGGCGAGAGCAGGGCGATGAAGAGCGGTACCTCGTAGGCGAACATCTGCGTAAGCGTGCGGAACGCCCCCATGGTCGTGTAGACGTTGTGGGAGGTGAAACCCGCGAGGAACAGGCAGATCGTGGGGATCGTCAAGAGGTAGAGCACCACCACCAGATCGCCCTCGTAGCCGACGACGGCGGCCTTCCCCCACACGGGCACGCTGATATAGGCCGTGATTACCGCCGCGAGGGAAACGATGGGCAGCGCCACGAACGTGCGCCGGCCCGCGTTGTGCGGGATAATAGTCTTTTTTCCGATAAGCTTCACGAAGTCCGCCAGCGGCTGGTACCACGGCGGCCCCACGCGGTTCTGCATGCGCGCGTATGCCTTGCGGTCTACGTACTCAAGGCACATGGCGTATGCCGTCAGGAACGCGCAGCCGGGAAAGAGCAGGATCTTGAGTATGTCCAGAAGCATTTTGTCCTCCGGTTCAATCCCTGGGGAACTCCCTCAGGCGGATGCCCGAGGGGTCGATGCCAAGGCGTTTGTAGTGTTCGATTCCGCGGCGGCGCACTTCCTCCCAGGTATGGAGCGTTTCGCCTTCGCCGGAGACTAGGCCGATGGCGCGGTCCGTGCAGGAATAGCAGGGGTCGATCGCCGCGATGATAATGGGCACGTCCGCGAGGTGGAAGCCCTCGAGCATGTGGCTCATGCCGTGCCAGTTGGCTTCGCTCGGCGCGCGCACGCGCACGCGGTCGGGCGTATCGGTGCCGTTGGAGCGCACGTAGTGGATATCCTCCCCGCGCGGGGCTTCCACGCGGCAGAGGATTTCTCCCGCAGGCACGCGGCGGGGCGCTTTGACGGAAATCGGGCCCTCGGGCAACTCCTTCAACATGACGCGTATGAGGCGCACGCTCTCGAGCATTTCCTTGACGCGCACGATCGTGCGACCGTACACATCGCAGTGATCGTCCGTGATGCCGTTGACGGCGACCTCCCTGAATACCCCGTAGGGTTCGATGATGCGGATGTCGTCCAGGATGCCCGCCGCGCGGGCGACGGGGCCGACCGCGCTGTATTTTTGCACATCCTCCGGCTTGAGCACGCCGATTCCCGCGAGCCGCCCGATGAGCGTGGGCTCGACCAGAGCGAGCTCGAAGTAGTATTTGAGCTTTTCCTCGAGCGCGTCCACCACGCAGCCGATTTCCCCGATCAGTTCGGGTTCGAGGTCGCGCCGTACTCCGCCGAAGGTATTGACCCCGTAGTTTACGCGGTTGCCGCCGATGGACGCGAGCATGTCGAGCACGCGTTCGCGGTCGCGCCAGGTGTACATGAACAGCGTGTCGAAGCCGATCTCGTGCGCGGCGACGCCGAGCCATAAAAGGTGGCTGTGCAGCCGCTCGAGCTCGCCCACGATGCCGCGGATGTACTCGGCGCGGCGCGGCACCTCGAGGCCGCACAGTTCCTCGATGCATTGGCAGAAAACCGACGTGTGCGCGTGGGAACAAATGCCGCACACGCGCTCGATGATATAGAGATCGCGCACGTATGTGCGGCTCTCGCACGCCTTTTCGAGGCCGCGGTGGTTATAGCCGATCTCGACGATCGCCTTCTCCACCACCTCGCCGTCGAGCGTAATCTTGAAGCTTCCCGGCTCCTTGAGCGAAGGGTGCTGGGGGCCGATGGGCAGCACGACTTTTTGATCGATCCGCTCGCTCATGTGTCCGCCTCCCCGCCGCCCTGCGCCGGCGGCTCATATTTCATGGTATCCTTGTTGAAGTACGCGGGGTTCCATTCCTTCCTGAGCGGATACTCGCCCTTAGGCCAGCCGTCCGGCAGCGGGTAGGAAGGGCCTTCCGGCAGTTCCCGCATGTCCGCGCCGAAGAGGTCGACAAGCTCCCTCTCGTGCAGCGTGAGCGAAGGGTAGAGCGCCGCCTGAGAGCGCGCCTTCGGGTCCGCCTTGGGCACCTTCTCGCGGATGACGAGGAGGGTATAATCCCCGTCCGCCACGATGTAGGAAAAGCCGAGGTCCTCCCCCTCGTCCGTGCCCACGATGTGCTCGCCTTTCGTATAGCCCAGCTCGTCATGCGCGAAGCGCAGCACGGCCTCGAACTGCTTGGGCGTCATAAACTCCGTAAACACGCGCATCGGCTTGGGCGAAACCGCCTTTGCGAAGGAAAACTGCGCGTTAATTCTCTTTGCCGTTTCCTGCCCCGTCATGCGTGCCCGCCTCCTTTTCTCCGGAACTCTGGTCTTCCCCGATCTTTTTGGCTTTTTTCTTTTGTTCCTTGGGTTCGATGGTCTTCAAAAGCGCGTCCACGGCGTTGATGATGGCCTCGGGCCTGACCGCGCAGCCGGGGATGTACGCGTCCACGGGGACGGCGGTGTCCGTGCCGCCGGTCACGCAGTAGCATCCGTCGAAGATGCCGCCGCTACACGCGCACGTGCCCACGGCGACCACGAACTTGGGCGAGGACATCTGGTCATAAATCTGCTTCAATCGCTCGCGCGTCTGCAGCGTCACCGCGCCCGTGACGACCAGCACGTCCGCATGGCGCGGGCTGCCCTGCTGCAGAATGCCCAGGCGCTCGAGGTCGAAGCGCGGGGTCAAAGCGTCCACCACCTCGATGTCGCAACCGTTGCACGCGCCCGCGTTGAAATGGATGATCCACGGGGATTTCTTCTGTCCCCAGGCGATGGCCTTGTCAAGTAGTCCCATGTGCTTACCTCCTGAACAGGATGAGCATTGCCAGCACGCCCGCGCCGATATACGCGAGCGGAAGCAGCGTATGTCCCGCGGGCGCAGTCGCGACCGTCATCACCAGCACGTGCATCACCGTGAAGAAGAACGCATAGGAAAACAGCTTATAGTAGCTGGGGCTTACGAAATGCTGCACGGTCTTTTCATCTTGCCCGCAGGCGTAGGGGTCAAGCTCGTGCGCGCCGCCCGGGGTCGCGTCCGCCTTCCTGCCAAGCAGGCGCGAAAAAAGCGCGATCATGAGGGCGAAGAGCAGAAAAATTATTGGCGCGGAAATCAGAATATCTTTCATCGGCCCTCCTTATCCCTTGAGCGTGCGAAGCATGCGGATGTCCATGCTGCCGTGCTTGCGATACAGGCTGATGGCGATGCCCGAGAGCACCACCGCCGTCACCACCTCGACCACGATCACCGTAATGGCGAACGCCTGCGCGAGCGCCATGCTGCCGTTGAGGAAGCCGCCGAGGATGATGAACACCGTCACCGCCTTCATAGCGACCTCGAGGCCGATGATGATCTTGAGCATATGGTGCGTGCGGATGAGGCCGACGCAGCCCGCGAGGATCATGACGAGGCCCGCGATCAAAACGATTGTTGTGAAGCTCATTTGTTCTCACTCTCCTTGAAGAACACCACGATCGCCGCGGTGCCCGTAATGAGCACGATCATCTGGCCCCAGACATCCACCTGCCGGGTTTCCCAGAGCGTTTCGCCGAAGCTCAGCCCCGCCTGCGTCGCTGCTTCCCCAGGCAGGGAGAAGCCGGTGAGCGCGGCCACGAGCATCAGCGCCGCGCCCGCGACGATCAATATGAGCGGCAGGGGCTTCATGCGGCGGGAATCCTGGTATTCCTCCGGCAGCTTCGTGTGGTCCCCGTTCGAGAGGCTCACCGCCGAGATGAAGATGACGGTCACGAGCCCGGAGCAGACCGAAACCTCGAACACGGCGGCCCACGTCGCGCCCAAGAGGTACATGAGCACGCCGCTCGCGGCGCTCGTGACGGCGAGCGTGATCGCGGCGGTGATAAGCCCGTTGCTCATGATGGAAAACACGCCGAACGCGAGCATGAACGCGAGGCAAACGTAAACGGCAATGGCCATGCGCATCCCTCCTTACATCAAGCCGATGCTCTTGAGATAGAGCAATATCAGCGGAAAACACAACCCCGCGCCGAGGCTCACCGCGGACAGAATGATCTCGGCGACGCGGATGCTGCCGCCGATGTCCTTTATCCCGTCCCAGCGCTCGTTGCGCGGCCCGAAGAACACTTTCTTCTGCAGCCTGAGGAAATACGCTCCCGTGAGGATGCTTAAGATCAGCGCCGCGACGGCGAAGCCGACCTCGCCCGCCTGCCAGAGCGCGAGGAGGATCACAAGCTTGCTCCAGAACCCGGCGAACGGGGGGATGCCCGCCGCCGAGAGGAACGCGGTGATCGAGGAAAGGCCCGTCACGGGCATGTTTTTCTCGAGGCCACCCATCTCTTCGATGTCGAGCGTGCCGATTTTTTCGTGCAGCGCGGCGGCGTTCGTAAAGAGCGTGGTCTTGAACGCGGCGTGGCTGAATACGTGGAGCAGCGCGCCCACGAGGCCGAGCGGCGTGCCCGTCGCGACGCCGAGCATGATGTAGCCCATCTGGCTGACCGAGGAGTAGGCGGCGATACGCTTGAAGTGCGTCTGCACGAGCGCGAGCAGCGCGCCCACCACGATGGTCGTCACGCCCAGCATCATAAGCGTCAGCCTGAGGGCCTCAGCCTCGCCGAAGAGCCGCATGAGTACGATCAGGCCGTAGATGCCCGCGATTTTGATGACGATGCCCGAAAGAAGGATCGACACCGCGGTGTCCGCGCTCTGGTGCGCGTCGGGCAGCCAGCTGTGGAAGGGCGCCGCGCCGGTCTTGATCGCGAAGCCGGCGATCAGAAGCGCCAGCGCAAGCCACGAGAGCGGCGCGCGGCCGTCCCCCGCGTCGGAGAATACGTCCGCGCCGAGGCTTTCGTAAGCGAGCGAGCCGTTCTTCATGAACAGCAGCGACAGCCCCGTGAGGATCATGATCGTGGCGAACGCGGACATCGTCAGGTACTTGAACGCACCCTCGAGGCCCTTGGTGCTCTTGTACATGGCGATGAGCACGAAGCTCGAGATGCCCGTGATCTCGAGGAAGACGTAGAGCGAGAGCAGGTCGCGCACCATCAGCATGCCGTTCATGCCAAGAAGCAGCGTCATCAGAAGGTTCGTGTACGAGCCGCGATGATCGTCTATGGTTTTAAGCGCCGTGAGCACCGAAACGAGCGCCACGAGCCCCACGCACAGCAACAGGAACAGCGAGGTGAGGTTCACGGCGAAGTACGACGCGCCCTCAAGCGCCGCATCCCATAATAGGCCGAAGCACAGTTCTCCCTTTCCGCTTGCGGCGAGCAAGGCAAAGCCCGCGGCCGCGGCCGTGAGCTGCAGCGCGGCGATCCCGCCCGACATCGCGATGGTGCGGCTTTTGATCTTATCGCGCGGCACGAGGTTGTTGATGATCAGCGCCGCAAGGGGCGCGAGCAGGAAGACGTAGGGGATGATTCGAAGCATATCCATTCCGTTACCTCCTCACAGCAGCACGGCGAGGAATATCGCGAGGATGCACGCGACCCCGACGGCCGCGATGACGAGATATCTGGAGACGCTGCCGTTCCAGAACGCCCTAAGCGCCCTCCCCGCACCCGTCACGAGGGCGGGTATGGCTTTGTCGTACAGGTAGGAGACGCCCTTTTCAACCCACACGCACGCGGCGGAGAAGCCGTTTGCCGCGGCCATGAGGAAGAAGTACGGATCCAGTTTACCCCGTTCCGCGAGCGCGTAGCACTGCCTGACGCCGGGCGCGTAGTGGATGTGGTCCGCCGCCTGAAGCGCGCCGCCGTCCCGCTTCCTGCCGTAGAGGTGGTCAACGAGGGCGAGGACGAGCGCCGCGCAGGAAATCAGCACGAGCGCCGTGCTGTGCGGCCAGCCTCCGAACGCCTCATGGCTGCCGAGAGCGGGACCGATGAGCCTGTCGAGCGGGAAGGCGTTGTACGCGCCGAAAAAGACGCACATTGCGGACAGGACGAGCGCCGGCACGAGGATGCCCGCGGGCGCCTCTTTTGCGCCGCGGTGGTTCTGCGGCAGGCGAACCTTGCCGAAGAACGCTGCGCCGCCGAGCTTGAGGAACGAGGCCGCCGTCATAAACGCGCCGAGCAGCGCGACGACGTAGAAAGCCGCGCCGCTCTCGAGCGCCGCGTCGAAAATGAGTTCCTTGGAGAAGAAGCCGTTAAAGCCCGGGAAACCCGCGATGGAAAGCGCGCACACGATAAAGCAGGCGGCCGTCGCGGGCATCACGCGGCCGAGGCCGCCGATTTTATGCAGGTCGGTCGTGCCCGTCTGGTCCTCGACGGCGCCCGCCGTGATAAAGAGGCCGGATTTGTAGAGCACATGGTTCATCATATGGAATACGCCGCCCATGATGCCCACCGCAAGGCCCGTGCCGATGCCGAGGATCATGTACCCCACCTGGCTGATCGCGTGGTAGGAGAGCAGGCGTTTCATATCCTTTTGGATGAGCGCCATCGCAACGCCGAAAAACAGCGTCGCCGCGCCTATGATCATGGCAAATAGGCTCATGCCCGAGCCGGGCCGGACGGCGTACAGGTCGCCTACGATGCGCGCCATCAGGTAGATGCCCGCGATCTTCTCAAGGGAGCCGGGAAACGCCGCGAGGAAGGGCGCGGGCGCGTCCGTGGCGGCGTCGGGAATCCAGCTGTGAAAGGGCATCGCGCCCGCCTTGCCCATGGCGCCCAAGAGCATGCACGCGCAGCCAAGGGCGCCCAGACCCCTGATGGGCAGGTGGGAGATGCCGCTCATGTTGAGCGTCCCCGCGACGTGCGCGGTCGTCACGATGCCGAGCATCATAATAAGGTCCGCCGTGCCGGAAAGGGCGAGGGCCTTGATCGCGGTCTTTGGGTTATCGCGCCGGCCGATGAGCAGGATGCCGAAGAGCGTGCACAATAAGCCTTCCCAGAAGAAGAGCAGGATGCCGAGGTTATCCGACATCAGCGCGCCGTTCACCATACCGAGGCTTACGAACAGCAGCAGCAGGTAGAGTCCGCTGCCTTCCTTTTTACGGAACCACGACGCGGCGTACACCGCCACCGCGAGGAACATGAACGAGGCGAACAGCAGCATCAGCGAGGAAAGGCCGGATACGGCGAACGTAAGCGCCAGCCCCTCTGTGCCGAAGGCGAGCACGCCGGAAGCCCCGCCGCCGAGGAAGAGCGCGAGCGCCGCGAGGAAATCCGCCGCGCCGAAGAGCAGCACGACGAGCATGCGAAGCGCGTTCTGATGCTTCCCCCGGGCAAGCCATGCCAGGCCGCCGCCTAGTACGGGCATCAGGCACAGCGCGAGCAGCAGGCGGACGGGATCGTTGAGGAAATCGCATACGGTCTTGAACATATTACATCGCCTCCCATACGAGCGCGGCGAGCGAGCCCGGCAGATTGATCGCGAAGCCGAGCGCCAGGGCGAGCAGCCCGAGGAACACCACGCTTGCGACCATCGTCTTGTCGCCTTCCTTCTTGCCGGGGAAAGTCTCCGGCCCGAGGAACACCTTGGCAAACACGCGCGCGAGGTACATGACCGTCATCACCGCGCCGAGGATGAACACCGCGGCAAGGACGGGGTGTCCCGCCTGGAGGATGCCGTCGATGACGAGGTACTTCGCGAAGAAGCCCGAGAACGGCGGGATGCCCATCACCGAGAAGGCGCACAGCGCGAAGGCGAACGCCGTAAGCGGGAAGCGCTTGGCGAGGCCGCCCATCTTGGTGATGTCCTTGGTGTGCACATTGTGCTCGACGATGCCCGCGCACAGGAACAATCCGCCCTTGGCGACGCTGTGCGCGAGGATATAGAGAAGCCCGCCCACGAGCCCGGCTTTCGTGCCGCAGGAGAGGCCGAGCAGGATGAAGGCGAGCTGGCTGATGGTCGAATAGGCGACCACGCGCTTGATATCCGTCGCGCGAAGGGCTGCGCCCGCGGAAACGAGCGCGCTCACGGCCGCGATGATCGGCACGATCAACGTGAAGGAATCGGGGATCTGGAAGGTCTTGACGAAGAGCCTAACGTATACGAACACGCCGATCTTGACGAGCACTGCCGCGTGCAGGAGCGACGTCACCGGCGAAGGGGCGACGCCTGCGTCCGGCAGCCAGCTGTGCAGCGGGAAGGTCGCGGATTTGCTGAGGATGCCAAAGAGGATCAGAACAACCGTCCACGCGGGGATTGTCGCGCCCTTCATCGCTAAGAGCTCGAAGGTGCCTGTCTCTGCCCAGATGCCGATGAAGCCGGCCAGCATAATGAGCGCGCCCGTCACCGTGATGTAGAACGCCTTGTTTGCGCGCACGATCGTGAGCTCCTCGCGGTAGAACCCGATGAGCCGCCAGCAGCACACAGAGCTGATTTCCCAGAACATGTAGATGAAAATCAGGTTCGTCGTGTACACGAGGCCCATCATCGCGCCGATGAAGAGCACCACCATCATGTAGTATTCGTTCTGGTTGTCGTATTCCCTGATGTAGCCGAACGAGTAGACGACGATGACCGCCGCCACGAGGGAGGAGGCCAGTGCCATGAACACCGCCAGCGCGTCGCCGGTAAAGCCGAAGCTCAGCCCCAGAGGCAGCTCGACGCGCGTTGAGAGCGGGTTGCCCGAGAGCGCGGCGGGAAGCGCCGCCAGGGACAGCGCGAAGGCCGCTGCGACCAGGGCGAGCGCGAGGCCATTGCGAAGCCCAGGGCTTCGTTTGCCGATGAAGGGCAGCGCGCACGCGCCCGCCAGCGGAACCAGGACGCTGAGTACCGGGATCAAATCATTCATAGTAACCGCTCCTGAACGGCAAAAATAAACCCGCCCCCACAGGCAGCCTGGAAGAACGGGCGGTCGTGATATCCTTCATAATTATAGGGATGACGCGAGGATCCGTCAAGGGGGATGAAAAACCCGTTTTTTCCCGCGCCGCCTGGATTTTTTGATAAAAAGTTAACGGGAATGACGCGGGAATAACGAACCGCGAAGGAGCTTCTGCTTTCAGCAGATGCGCGGGAGCTGTTCTCCATGGGGGGGTAGGATGCGCCGCAGCGTGCCGATGGGCGTTCTGACCGCCACGGTTCCCTCGCCCGCGGCGGCCTCGCCGATGACGGCGGCGTCCCGACAGCAGGGCAGGGCATGGAGCGCGGCGAGCGCGCGCCGCGCATCGCCTTTCGCTACGGCAAAGAGGATGACGCCTTCGTTGGCGACGTAGAGCGGATCCAGGCCGAGGATCGCGCACGCGGCCTTCGCGTCCGCGCGCACAGGCACGGCCTCCTCGTCTATAAGGATGGAGCGATCCCTGCCCGCCCACTCGCATAGCGTTGCGGCGACGCCGCCGCGCGTGGGGTCGCGCATGGCGTGCACGAAAACTCCCGCCTCGAGAACACGCCGCACCGCGTCCGCCATGGGCCGCACGTCGCTTTCGATCGGCGGGTCGAAGCCCATGCTGCCGCGCGCGGCCATGACCGCCATGCCGTGGGAGGCGGCGGGGGAACTGATGACGATGGCGTCGCCCGGCTCGATCCTCTGCAGGGGAACATGCGCTCCCGCCGGGAAAACGCCCACGCCGGAGGTCACGATGTGGATGCCGTCGCACGCGGTTGCGGGCACGACCTTCGTGTCCCCCGTGACGATGAGGACCCCGGCCTCCCGCGCCGTTTCTGCCATGGACGCTACGACGCGCCGCAGCGTCTCGATCGGCAGACCCGCCGCGAGCACCATGCTCGCCGCAATGTAGCTGGGGATTGCGCCGGACACCGCAAGGTCGTTGACCGTGCCGGAAATTGCGAGCCGCCCGATATCCCCGCCGGGGAAGAACAGCGGCTGCACGACGTAGCCGTCCGTCGTGAAGGCGAGCCTCTCTGCGCCCGGCAGCACCGCGCTGTCCGTCAGGGGCAGCAGGTATTCGTTGCGAAACGCGGGCAGAAAGATTTCTTCCACCAATTCCCGGTAGGCTTTTCCGCCGGAGCCGTGCGCCATGGTGATCGCGTCCGTCATCGGTTTCCTCCGTAGCTGTAGTATGCCGCACACGCGCCTTCCGAGGAGACCATGCAGGCGCCCACGGGATTTTGCGGCGCGCAGGTCCTGCCGAAAAGCGGGCAGCCGGTGGGCTCGAGCGTCCCGCGCAGCACCTCGGCGCAGCGGCAGCCTCTGGGCTCGGAAAGGCTGAACTGCGGGATGCTGAAGCGCTTTTGTGCGTCGAGATCCGCGAAGTCTTTCCGGAGCTTGAGCCCGCTCGCGGGAATTGCGCCCAGCCCGCGCCAGACGGCTCCGCAGGGCTCGAACACCATTTCCTGCAGCGCGCGCGCCGTTTGGTTCCCATGGGGCGTCACCGCGCGGGGATAGGCGTTGACGAGATTGGGCTTTCCCGCGCGCAGCATCCCCAGGATCGCGGCGAGCGCCGCGAGGATGTCCTCCGCCTCGAAGCCCGCCACGGCGGCGGGCAAACGCAGCTCCTCCGGCACGAAGCGGAAGGTTTCGGCCCCCGCGATCGCCGCGACGTGGCCGGGGCAGAGCAGCGCGCCCACGCGGCTTTCGCCGGAAAGCAGCGCCCGGATGGCCTCGGGCATGGTCTTGTGCGCGCTGAGGATGCAAAGGTTGGGGATTCCCAGCTTCCGCGCCCGCTCGGCGAGCGCCGCCGTGTGCGGGGCCGTCGTCTCGAACCCCACGCCGAACCAGACGAAGGTGCGTGCCGGCTCCTCCCGCGCGGCGGCGAGCGCGTCTAGCGGAGAAACGCACACACGCACGTCCGCGCCTTCGGCCGAGAGCGCGAGCAGGCTCTCCTCCCCGCAGGGCACGCGCAGCATGTCCCCGAAGCAGCAGAGCGATACGTTCTTTTGTTTGGCAAGCCAGAGCGCGCGCGCCAAGTCCGCCTCGTCCGTCACGCATACCGGGCAGCCCGGGCCGGAGACGAGGCGGATGTTTGCGGGCAGAAGCTGACGGATGCCGTTGCGCCAGACGGCGTGCGTATGCGTGCCGCACACTTCCATCACGGTCGTTTCCGGCAGTCCGTCGGCGCGCCTCCCGATTTCGCGCCGAAGCGCCTCGATTGCGGACACCCGGTTCACGGCGCCTCAGTCTCAGCGAGGATGTCCATGAGCTCCTGCGCTTCCTCTTCATTGAGCAACTGGATCACGAAGCCCGCGTGCACGAGCGCCGCGTCGTTGATTTTCGCCGCAGGGCACAGGCGTAGCGACGCGCGCCGCGTCACCCCGCCGTAGTCGATGACGGCCTCGTCGTCCTCGATTTTCAATATCCTTCCGGGTATCGCAAGGCACATATTAACCTCCGTAAAGTTCCGCGGCGATCGCCGCCTGCCCGTAGCTGATCCCGCCGTCGTTGACCGGCACGGCTTTGTTGGAGTAAACCCTGAAGCCCTCCGCCTCGAGCGCGGCGAAGCAGCCTTCAAACAGGATTTCGTTCATAAAGCAGCCGCCCGAGAGCGCGGCGATGCCGCAGCCCGTTTTCTTTCTCAATAGAACCGCCGCATCCCGTACGAGCGCGACGCAGGCGCGGTGGAAGCGCGCGGAAATCGTCCCCGCGCCCACGCCCTTTCGCGCGTCCCGCGCGGCATCCGCGACGAGCGCGCGCCAGTCGAACACGAGCATGCCGCCCTCGTCCAGAATATCGAAGCGGTAGCTTCCCTCGGCCTGCCCGTCCGCCGCCTGCTCGAGCTCCACGGCGGCCTGGCCTTCGTAGGAGGTCGTCTGCCGGACGCCCGCGAGGGAGGCGATCGCGTCGAAGAGCCTGCCCATGCTCGTTGAAAGCGGTGCGTTGACGCCCGCGTCCCGCGCGCGAAGGAGGATTTCCGCTTCGCGGCGGTTTTCGCGCAGGGCGAGCGCTTCCTTCCTTCCGAGGGCGATCTCGGCAACCGCCAGCGCGCAGCGCCAGGGCTCGCGCGCGGCGGCGTCCCCGCCGAGCAGGGGAAAGGGCAATAGATGTCCGGCACGCGCGCTTTCGGCAATGCTGCCGAAAAACGCCTCCCCGCCCCAGATGAGTCCGTCGTCGCCAAGGCCCGTTCCGTCGAAGATGAAGCCAAGCGCGTTCTCCCGGATGCCGTGCTCCGCGAGGACGGAGGCGAAGTGCGCCTTGTGATGCTGCACGGGGACGAGGGGCAGCGCGAGGCTTTTAGCGTAGCGCGTCGCGAGGTAGTCCGGGTGGAGGTCGCAGGCGACGGCCTCGGGCGCGGCGTCGAACATGAGCCGAAAGGAGGTGATCTCCTCCCTGTAGCTGCGCTCGGTTTCGGGGTCGTCGAGGTCGCCGATATGGCCGCTGACGAAGGCGTTGCCC
>DATMYG010000250.1:0-6638 GCA_035561055.1 Clostridia bacterium
GGCCATCGAGAACGGCATCGATATCATCCGCATATTCGACGCGCTCAACGACGTGCGCAATCTTGAAGCCGCCATCAAATACACCAAGAAATACGGGGGCATGTGCGAAGCCGCCATCAGCTATACGATCAGCCCCGTCCACAACGAGGATTATTTCGTGAAGATCGCCAAGGAGCTCGTCCAGATGGGCGCGGACACGATCTGCATCAAGGATATGGCAAACCTATTGCTACCCTACGACGCATACTCTCTCGTCAAGCGGCTAAAATCCGAAATCGAGGTGCCCATCCACCTGCATACGCACAATACCACCGGCACGGGCGACATGACCTATCTCATGGGCGTGCAGGCGGGCGTGGACATCGTCGACTGCGCGCTCTCGCCACTTGGCAACGGCACCGCGCAGCCCACGACAGAAGCGCTGGTCGCAACCCTCAAGGGCACCGAGTACGACACGGGTATGGACCTCGCCAAGCTCTCCGAGGCCGCCGAGCATTTCCGCGGCGTCGCCGACAGGCTCCAGAAGGAGGGTTTCCTCGACCCGAAAGTGCTGCGCGTCGATACGAACACGCTGACCTACCAGGTACCGGGCGGTATGCTCTCAAACCTGATCTCCCAGCTCAAGCAGGCCAACGCCGAGGATAAATACTACGACGTGCTCGCGGAGATCCCGCGCGTCAGGAAGGACTTCGGCTATCCGCCGCTCGTGACGCCCACGAGCCAGATCGTCGGCACGCAGGCGGTGCTCAACATCGTCTCTGCTGCGCGCTACAAGATGTTCCCCAAGGAGTCGAAAGCGCTCCTGCGCGGCGAATACGGCGCGCTGCCCGGTAAGGTCAATGAGGAAGTCCGAAAGATGGCCATAGGCGACGAGGAAGTCATCACCTGCCGTCCTGCCGACCTGCTCAAGCCCGAACTTGAAAAGTACCGTGAGGAGATTAAGGATGTCATGCGCCAGGAGGAGGACGTATTAAGCTATGCGCTCTTCCCGCCGGTCGCTCTGAAGTTCTTCGAGGCGCGCAACAATCCCGCGCCCGCGCCTGAAACGGCGAAGCCCGCGGCCGCACCGGCCGCGCCTCCTAACCCTGCGCCCGCCGCCGCTCAGGTCACAGGTGTCAGGGTGCTTTACGTCGAGGACGTGTCCCTCTAAGCGAAGCATACTTAAGCATGAAAGCCGCTCCGGCATATTGCCGGGGCGGCTTTTGCAGGATGAATAGAAAGCGTGCAATTCCTTCATCATTTTCTTCTTTTTGGTTGCCAATGCAGGCCGCATCTGCTAGTATTGACACAAAGATGAAATGCGAAAGGGTTCTTTCATGCGGATTCTTCTTACCAACGACGACGGGCTGTATTCTCCGGGGCTTCGCGCCGTGGCGGAGGCGCTCGTAGACGAGCACGAACTCTACATCAGCGCGCCCGACGCGGAGCGCAGCGGCGTTTCGCACTCGTTTACGTTTTTGACGATGCTGCGCGCGTTCGAGACACGGCTCAGGGGACTTGAAAACATACCGGCCTTCGCCGTGAGCGGTACTCCTGCGGATTGTGTCAAGCTCGCCATAGGCAACCTCGTACCGATGCCCGATCTTGTGATTTCCGGCATCAACCTCGGCGCAAACCGCGGGACGGACGTGTTTTATTCCGGCACGGTCGCGGCGGCGATGGAGGCCGCGCTCAACGGCGTACGCGCGATTGCCATTTCCAACATCGCGTTTCCGCCCACGACCTTCGGCGCGTGCATCCCCGCGCTCCGGTGTGGCATGAAGCTTATGCGGCGCGAGGGGAGCATCATGCTGCTCAACATCAACGCGCCCGATACCGATGAGAGCGCGCTCAAGGGCTGCGTGGTAACCAAACTCAGCCGCCAGAGCTACAAAGCCCAGTACGAAAAGCGGCTCGATCCCTACGGGAGGCCGTACTACTGGACATCTACGGAAATGATCTCCCGCAGCTCCCCGGAAACGGACGACGACGAACGCTGGACCAAGCAGGGATACGCGGCCATCACGCCGCTGCTGACCTGCCTGTGCGACCACGAGGCGATAGACAGGCTCAATCAGCTTATGCAGGAGGAATCAGTATGAAAAAAACCTTGGAGAGCAGCGAAGACAGCGACCTTCTTGTCCGGCTCAATCACTCCTTCAAGAGCTTGAGCAAGGGCCAGAAGCAGATCGCTTCCTTCATCATGGAAAACTACGACAAGGCGGCGTTCATCACGGCGTCCAAGATGGGCAGGATCGTGGGGGTCAGCGAATCCACGGTGGTGCGCTTCGCGTATACGCTGTGGTACGACGGTTACCCGGAACTGCAAAAATCCCTGCAAGAGTTGATTCGCAACAAGCTCACGAGCGTGCAGCGCATCAAGCTCACCTCCGATATGAATCAGAACGATGTGCTCAAGTCCGTGCTCAAGGCGGATATGGCCAACATCCGCGCGACGGTCGACTCGATCGACAACGCCACCTTTAACACGGTTGTGGAGGCGCTGTTCGAAGCGGAGAAGATCTACGTCATCGGCATACGAAGCGCGCTGCCGCTCGCGCAGCTGCTCGCATACTACCTCGGCATGGTGCTCGACAACGTGGTGCTGATGAACTCCACCATCGGCGACATCTACGAAAGCCTGATCCGCGTCAACGAGCGGGACGTCTGCATCGGCATCAGCTTCCCGCGCTATTCCGCGCGCACTGTCGACGCGCTTAAGTTTGCAAAGACCAAAGGGACCAAAATCGTTGCGCTCACGGACAGCACGTTTTCGCCCATCGCGGAACTCGCAGATCACTCGCTCATCGCCAAGTCGGACATGGCCTCCTTCGCGGATTCGCTCGTGGCGCCGCTGAGCCTTATTAACGCGCTCATCGTCGCATGCAGCCTCAGGCGCAAGGAGGATGTATATGCTCGCCTGAGCCAACTCGAAACGCTCTGGGGAAGCCAGCGAATTTATGCGACGGGGGAGCAGGATAGGCTGTAATGAAGCTGGTTTTGATTCGCCACGGCGAAACGGATTGGAACACCGGCCGCAGGGTGCAGGGCAGGACGGACGTCCCTCTCAACGAGAGGGGAAGCCTGCAGGCGCAGGCGGTTGCGGAGTATCTTGGGGGTATGGGGCTTCGCGCCGTGTACTCCGCGCCGCTCGCGCGCGCGTACGATACAGCGCGATGCATCGCGAAGGCCGCGCGCATCGACGCTGTGCGGGTGCTTGAGGATTTGACCGAAATCAATTTCGGCGGCTGGGAGGGGAAGACCGACCGGGAGCTGATGGAACATTTCCCCGAGCACTGGGGAGACTGGAACTGGATTCTCCACCCGGAGCTCTGCCGCGAGATCGGCGCGGAGAGTGCGGAGGAAATCCTCTCCCGCGCGCTCGCGTGCATCGAGGCGATCCGCGCGGAGAATCCGCAGGATGCGGCGGTCGCCGTCGTCAGCCACACGATGCCCATCAAGCTTATAACTGCACATTTCATCGGCCTGCCCGCGAGCCGCATACGCGGCCTGATGCTCAACAACTGCGCGGCGAGCGTGCTGGTTTTCCATGGGAGCGGCCATGTGTCGCTCGAGCGCTGGAACGACACCTCGCACCTTCGAGGTCTCCTATGAGCCGCGTCGCCATCATCGGGGGAGGTCCCGCTGGTATGACGGCCGCGCTGGAGGCTTCTAAAC
The DNA here is from genome assembly GCA_035561055.1 of Clostridia bacterium. Lineage (GTDB taxonomy): Bacteria > Bacillota > Clostridia > Christensenellales > CAG-138 > Phil1. Next base: position 3,658 of record DATMYG010000250.1, read on the forward strand.
GCGGCCATGCGGCCACGCTGTTTGAGCGCAACGAAAAGCTGGGCAAGAAGCTTTACATCTCGGGCAAGGGGCGGTGCAACTTCACCAACTCAGCCGGGATCGAGGATTTTTTTTCGAACATTCCTAGGAACCCGCGCTTCCTCTATAGTGCGCTGTATGGCTACACGAACGAGGACGCCGTGCGTTTCCTCGAAGACGCGGGCGTAAAAACGAAGGTGGAACGCGGGGGAAGGATATTCCCCGCTTCGGATAAATCCAGCGACGTGACGCGCGCCTATGAGCTTGCGCTCGCGCGCGTCGGCGTAAGGATATCCCTCTGCGCGCGCGTGGAAAACGCGAGGCGCGAGGGGGAGGAGTTCCTCATCCGCGTGGAGGGGAAGGAATACCCTTTCGATAAGCTCATCCTCGCAACGGGCGGCATGAGCTATCCCATGACCGGCTCCACGGGCGACGGATACGAGATTGCCCGGTCCTTCGGGCATGCGGTGACGCCGCTTCTGCCCTCGCTGGTTTCCTTTGAAACTATAGAGGACTGGCCGCCCCGGCTGATGGGCCTGTCCCTTCGCAACGTGACGCTGCGCGCGTATGACAGGCGCGGCAAAAAGCGGTACGAGGAGCTGGGCGAAATGCTCTTCACGCATTACGGCGTATCCGGGCCGCTGGTGTTGAGCGCGAGCGCTTGCCTCGCGGACGAGCCCGGGGGAGCGCGGCTCTCGATCGACCTCAAGCCGGGGCTTTCCGAGGAGGAGCTCGACAGAAGGCTCCTGCGCGATTTCGAGGCGAACATCAACAGGCAATTCCGCAACGCGCTCGACGCGCTGCTCCCGCAGAAGCTGATCCCCGTGATCGTGGAGCTCTCCGGCATACCGGAACGGCTCGAAGCTAACGGAATCACGCGCGAAATGCGCAGAAACCTGTGCATATTACTAAAGAATCTCGAAATGACCGTAAAGCGCGCGCGGCCCATAGAAGAGGCGATCGTGACGCGCGGCGGAATTAAGGTGCAGGAGATCGATCCCTCGACGATGGAATCAAAGCTTGTGCCGGGGCTGTTTTTTGCAGGAGAAATCATCGACGTGGACGGCTACACCGGCGGCTTCAACATACAGATCGCCTGCTCCACCGGGGCGCTGGCGGGAAGGAGCGTTTGAGTATGGAGAGGCTCAACATCGCAATCGACGGCCCGGCGGGCGCGGGCAAAAGCACCATCGCGAAGGCAGTGGCAAAAAAGCTCGGCATTCTTTACCTCGATACGGGCGCCATGTACCGCGCGCTCGCGCTCAAGGCCCTACGCGGCGGGATCGACCCTAACGACGCCGTACGCATCGTGCCCATGCTGCCTGATACGAGCGTGAACGTGGCGAGCGAAAACGGCATGCAGCGCACCTACCTCGACGGGGAAGACGTTTCCGATTTTATCCGCACGCAAGAGGTCGCCAAGGGCGCATCCGACATCGGCGTAATCCCCGAGGTGCGCGCCAAGCTCGCCGCGTGCCAGCGGGAGATCGCGCGCGGCGCGGACGTCGTCATGGAGGGGCGCGACATGGGCTCCTATGTGATTCCCGACACGCCTTATAAATTCTACGTGACCGCTTCGAGCGACGAGCGCGCGGAAAGACGCTTGAGGGAGACGCATGCGAAAGGGATAGATCTTGACAAGACGCACGAGCAGATCAAGCGTGAGATTGAGGCGCGCGACTATACGGATACCCACCGCACCGTAGCGCCGTTGACCCGCATGCCGGACGCGGTCTATATCGACACGACGGGCATGAGCGTCGGGCAGGCGGTGGACGCCGTGCTGAGCGAGATCCGGAGGAAAAGTCGATGATCTACATATTGCTTAAATACCTCGTCGGCCCCTTCCTCGCGCTGTTCCTGCGGCCAATTGTGTACGGCAAACAGAATCTGCGCGTTAGGGGGAAAGCCATCATCATCTGCAACCACCGCTCCATGATGGATCCGATCATCTTGGCGCTCGTCACGCCGCGCATTATCCATTTTATGGCAAAAAAGGAAATTTTTAAGTCGAAGATAGGCAACCTGTTTTTTCGGGCGCTGGGCGCGTTCCCGGTTAACCGGAAAAACACGGATCTGCAGTCCATCAAAAGCGCGCTTACGGTGCTTGACCGGGGGAAGCTGTTCGGCATATTCCCCGAGGGGAAGCGCGAGGTGTCGGATTCGCTCGACGAGTTCGAGCGCGGCACGGCGTTTTTCGCCATACGCTCAGGCGCGCCGGTAATCCCCGTGTACATTCACCCGGATGCCGCGCGCAGGAACCGTCCGGTTCTGATCGTGGGCAAGCCCATCGACATCACTTCCATCGTCGCCAACGCGAACAAGTCCTCGATGATCGAGGTTGTGACGGACGAGCTTGCCGATTCGATCGACGCGCTGCGCCTTGAGCTGGAGGAGATCTATTGCGAATAATCGTCGCGAAAAACATAGGCTTCTGCTTCGGCGTGCGCCGTGCGCTCGACATGGCGGAGGAGCTTTCGCGCACGCGCGAGCGCCTCTACACTCTCGGCGCGCTCATCCACAACCGGCAAGTCATCGAAAGCCTCGAAAAGAAAGGGATCTTCGCCGTCGAGAGTCCGGAGGACGCGCCTGGGGGAGCGACAGTGCTCGTCCGCTCGCACGGCGTGCCGCCTGAAACGCTCGAAGCGTGCCGCGCGCGTGGCCTCGATGTGGCCGACGCGACGTGCCCCTTCGTGGAGCGCATCCATAGAATCGTGCGCGAGCAAAGCGGAAAAGGGCGCCGCATCGCGATCTTCGGGGAGCCGGGGCATCCTGAGTGTGTCGGCATCAACGGTTGCTGCGGATATGCCGCAATTTTTCTAAAAAATGCTGAGGATATCTATGCGCTTGACCCCGCCGAGCCGTTGTGCGTCGTCGCCCAGACCACGGCGGACGCGGCAGGATATGAGGGAATATGCAGCGCGGCTGCATCGCATATGCAGGATGCGCTCGTCATGGATACC
>DATMYG010000251.1:0-2071 GCA_035561055.1 Clostridia bacterium
TACCTCGCCGAGAGCGTGGCCCAGCGCCTGAAGGCGGCGGAAAATCCCGCGTTCGACCCCGTAAGAAAGGCCATCCCCACGTTCCGCGCGATGAGCGCGAAAGAGCGCGAGGAGGCCATCGCAAGGAACCCGGATTACGCCAGGATCGTCTGCCGCTGCGAGAACGTGACCGAGGCCGAGATACGGGAATGCATCCGGCGGCCCGTCGGCGCGCGCAGCGTGGACGGCGTCAAGTTCCGCGCGCGGGCGGGCATGGGGCGCTGCCAGAGCGGCTTTTGCCTGACGCGGGTGATGGAGATCCTCTCCGAGGAGCTCGGCGTGCCCGAAACGGAGATCACCAAATCCGGCGGCGCGTCGAAACTCGTATTGGGCGGCATTTTCGACGGGGAAGGAGACTACCGCGCATGAGGGAAAGGACTGTCGACGTGCTCGTAATAGGCGGCGGCCCGGCGGGACTCGCGGCGGCCATCGCGGCAAAGGAAGCCGGATGCGGGAGCGTACTGATGGTGGACCGCGAGGACGCGCCCGGCGGCATCCTCAAGCAGTGCATCCACAACGGCTTCGGCCTGCATACGTTCGGGGAGGAGCTCACGGGCCCCGAGTACGCCGAGCGGTATATCGAAAAAGCGGCCGCCGCGGGGGTGGAAATCCAATGCGGCGCGATGGCGGTCGATCTGAGCGCAGACAGGGTCGCTACGGTCGTGAGCCACGAATATGGGTTGGAGACCATCCGCGCGGGCGCGGTCGTGCTCGCCATGGGCTGCCGCGAAAGGCCGAGGGGCGCGCTCGCGACGCCCGGGGCGCGCTGCGCGGGCATCTATACCGCGGGCAACGCGCAGAAGCTCGTCAACATGAAGGGGCTTATGCCGGGAAAGCGCGTCGTCATCCTCGGCTCCGGCGACATCGGCCTTATCATGGCGCGGCGCATGACATTCATGGGCGCCGAGGTGCTCGCCTGCGTGGAGCTGATGCCCTACTCTGCGGGGCTTACGCGCAACATCGTGCAATGCCTCAACGACTTCGGCATCCCGCTCTACCTCTCGCATACGGTCGTGGACATCAAGGGACGCGAACGGCTCGAGGGCGTAACCATCGCGCAGGTGGACGACAGGCTCACCCCCATCCCCTGCACGGAGCAGGAGCTCGCGTGCGACACGCTGCTGCTTTCGGTGGGTCTACTTCCCGAAAACGAGCTGTCCTCGGCAGCGGGGGTGCCCCTGTCCCCGGCGACGGGCGGCGCGGAGGTGGACGAGGGCCTCGAAACCGCCGCGCCTGGCATCTTCTCCTGCGGGAACGTGCTGCACGTGCACGACCTCGTGGACTTCGTGTCCGAGGAGGCGGCGCGCGCGGGAAAAAACGCGGCGCTCTATGCCGCGGGAAAAATGAGGGCGCGTGGGACAATTCCGGTCGAAGCGGGTTTCGGCGTGGGCGGCGTCGTGCCGCAGTACCTGAGCGAAAGCCCCGAAGGGGACGTGAAGCTGATGTTCCGCCCGCGCGGGGTCTATAAAAAGGCGCGCGTGGTCGTGGAGCGCGCGGGGCGCGAAATCCATTCCCGCAGGGAAATGATACTCGTGCCGGGCGAAATGGTGAGCGTGACGCTTAAGCATGACGCCCTGTACGCGGGGAGCGGACCCGTCGCGGTTCGCATCGAGGTATAGCATGGAAGAAAAGGAACTCATCTGCATCAACTGCCCCATGGGCTGCCGCATGAAAGCTCTCGTCGAGGAGGGCAAGGTCGTATCCGTCACGGGCTTCACCTGCAAACGCGGTGAAACCTACGCGCGTGAGGAGCTCACGCGCCCCGTCAGGATGGTGACGGCGCTGGTCAGGGTCGCGGGCAGGGAGCAGCCCCTGCCTGTTAAGACCGACCGTCCCATCGAGAAGGGGCTAATTTTCGAGGCGCTCGCGGCGCTCCGGAATGTAACCGTTTCGCCGCCGGTGAAGACGGGGGACGTCGTGCTCGCAAACGTATGCGGCACCCCCGTCAGTTTCATCGCGACGGCAAGCGTGTAAATTCGCCCAAAATCGCGATATTACATAGCAACATCCCTTGTAAGAGAAAGAATGTTAT
>DATMYG010000252.1:0-10624 GCA_035561055.1 Clostridia bacterium
CGTTGGTTAAAAGCTCCTTGCCCAGGCCGGTCATGGTGACGCGTCCGGTCTCGAGCACATAGCCGGTGTGGGCCGTGGAGAGAGCCATGTTCGCGTTCTGCTCGATAAGCAGGATCGTGACGCCGCTTTCGTTGATCTGCCTGATGATGTTGAAGATGTCGCGCACAATGAGGGGCGCGAGGCCCAGCGAGGGTTCGTCCATCATCATCAGCTTCGGGCGGCTCATGAGCGCCCGGCCGACCGCGAGCATCTGCTGCTCGCCGCCGGAGAGCGTGCCGCCGGCCTGCCAGGAACGCTCTCTCAGGCGCGGGAAGAGCTCGTATACCCAGTTGAGGTCCTCGGAGATATCGTCCTTTCTCATGTATGCGCCCACGCGCAGGTTCTCGACGACCGAGAGGTCCGGGAAGATGCGCCGCCCCTCAGGCACGAGGGTGATACCCCGCTTGACGATCGAGGTCGTGTCCCTGCCGACGATGTTTTCGCCCTCGAACTCGATGGTGCCGCTCTTTGGCTTAACGAGCCCCGCGATGGCGCGCAGCGTCGAGCTTTTTCCCGCGCCGTTCGCGCCGATCAGGGTCACGATGTCACCCCTTGGCACGTCGAAGGAAATGCCCTTCACGGCCTCGATGCCGCCGTAGTTGACCTTAAGGTCCTTAATGCTCAGTATCGTGTCGCCCATCAGCCCACCCCCAGATACGCGTTAATGACATGCGGGTCCGCCTGCACGACGGCGGGCGTGCCGCTGCTGATAAGCTTTCCGAAGTCGATGACATAGATGCGATCGGAAAACTGCATGACGAGGTCCATATGGTGCTCGATCATGAACACAGTGAGATCGTACTTGTTCTTGATCTGCACGATAAACTGGCCCAGCTCCTGCGTCTCCTGCGGGTTCATGCCTGCCGCGGGCTCGTCCAACAGGAGCAGGGTCGGTCCGGTCGCGAGGGCCCTGGCGATTTCAAGCCGGCGCTGGAGCCCGTAGGGCAGGCTCACCGCGAGGTCGTCCGCGTACTGCAGGAGGTTCTGCTCCTGGAGCAGCGCCGCCGTTTCCTCGCGCATGCGCTTTTCTTCCGCATGGCTGATGCGCAGCGTCGCCGTAAACACGTTCTGCTTCGCGCGCATGTGCTTGGCCGTGAGTACGTTGTCGAACACCGTCATGCTCTTCCACAGGCGGATGTTCTGGAACGTGCGCGCGATGCCGAGCCTTGTGATCTGATCCGGCGTCGGGTCGACAGTCCTGATGTTCAGATACTTTTTCGCGTTCTCGCCCGCGTAGAGCTTCCTCATTTTACCGCGCGGATGGTTGGCCACGATGGTTTCGCCGTTGAAGCAGACGACGCCGTTGGTCGGCTCGTACACGCCGGTTACGCAGTTGAAGGCCGTGGTCTTGCCCGCGCCGTTGGGTCCGATGAGGGCGACGATCTCGCCCCTGTTCACCTCGAGGGACAGGTTATTGACGGCCACGACGCCGCCGAACTGCATGGTTACGTTCTCAAGGCGCAGCACGTTCTCAGCCATTCGCACCGCCTCCTTTCGACGCGTCCGCGGGTTTGAGCTTGCGCAAAACCCATTCGAAAAGCGTTTTAAGCCATTGCCAGAGCCTGCGCAGGGAAATCTCCTTGTCGCCCATAAGGCCCCTGGAGAAGAATAGGACGATCAGCATGATAATGATGGAAAACACAAACCTGCGGAAACCCGAGCGGAACAGCAGCTCGGAGTTGATGCCGAGGAATTTGCCCATATCGAGGCCGCGCAGCCACCATTCGGACGCCGCGATGTAGAGAAAACTCGCGATGACGGAACCCGAAACCGAACCGATGCCGCCGATGACGACGATCAAGAGGATCTCGTACGTCATGGCGCTCTTGAACTGCGCCGCCTGCACGGTGTACTGGAACATCGCGAGCAGCGCGCCCGAAACGCCAGCGAAGAAGGAACTGATCACGAAGCTCATTTCCTTGTGCTTGAAGAGGTTGATGCCCATGGCCTCCGCCGCGATCTCGTCGTCCCGGATCGCCTTGAAGGCGCGGCCGTAGGAAGAGTTGATGAGCAGCACGATCAGCGCGATGCAGATGCCCGCCGCGGCGAACACGTATAGCGTGGGCGGAAACGATATGTTCGTGAAGGGGATGGTGACATCCGTCAAATCCTTATACTGACGCATGACGTTCGCGCCGTTGGTCACGGGGCCGAGGGTATCCCACTGGAAAACGGCGCGGATGATCTCCGCGAAGCCCAGCGTGGCGATGGCCAGATAATCGGACTTCAGGCGCAGCACGGGCAGGCCGATGAGCGCCGCGAAGGCCGCCGCGGCAAGTCCCGCGCAGACGAGGGCGACGAAGATGCCGGTGTCGAACCCGACGGCGCACTCGTAATATTTATAGACCTGCTCGGTGATCTTGACCCCCACCGGCATGGTGAAGATGGCGTAGGTGTACGCGCCGATGAGCATGAAGCCCGCCTGTCCCAGGGAAAACAGGCCGGTGAAGCCGTTGAGCAGGTTCATCGAGACGGCGACCAGCGAATAGATGGCGCCCTTCTTGAGCACGGTGAAGAGGATATGTTCGGCGCTGACCGTCTGTTCGAGGATGAACACCGCAATATAGATCAGGGCAAGCGCGCCGAAGGCGATCCAAAGCTCTGTTTTGCTTTTCTTTTTCATGCCTCCCCCTCCTCAGACCTTATCCGTGGCCTTTTCGCCAAAGAGACCCGTCGGCTTCACGACAAGGATGATGATAAGCAGCGCGAACGTGAACGCGTCGGAAAACGTGGTCCAGCCGCCGCCGCCGATGCCGAAAATGGAGCTGCCGCCCTTGATGATGTTCTCGCAGATGCCGATGATGAACGCCCCGATGACCGCGCCCGGAATGCTGCCGATGCCGCCGAACACCGCCGCGACGAAGCACTTGAGTCCCGGCATGCCGCCGGAAATGGGCGTGACGGAGGCGTAGTTGGTGAAATACAGCATGGACCCCACCGCGGCGAGGAACGAGCCGATGACGAAGGTGACGGAGATGACCGAGTTTATCTTGATGCCCATGAGCTGGCTGGTTTCAAAATCCTTGGAGACGGCCCGCATGGCCATGCCGATCTTCGTGTGCCTGATAAGCATCGTGAGCAATACCACGAGCACGATGGTGAGTATGGGCGTCACAAGCGTAACCATCTTAGTGGTCGCGCCCCAAATGACGACCGTGTCGGAAAGCCAGGGAATCGTGGGGTAGACCTTGGCGAGGCCGCCCGTGAAGTACAGCGCGGCGTTTTGCAACAGGTACGATACGCCTATGGCGCTGATCATGACGGACATGCGCGGCGCGCCGCGTAGCGGCTTATAGGCCGCGCGCTCGATCAGAAAGCCCAGCGCGACCGTCATGACAAGGACCAGCGGGATCGATATCGTCATCGGCAGCGAGGCCGAAAGGTAGACCATCATCAGGCCCGCGCACATGAACACGTCGCCGTGGGCGAAGTTGATGAGGCGGAGTATGCCGTAGACCATCGTATAGCCTATGGCGATCAGCGCGTACTGCCCGCCTACCGATATGCCCGATAGGAAGTAGGACAGGTTGTCATGCAGAAATGCGATCATAAGCTTGCCTCCATGTATGCCGCTTCAAAAGGGAACGGCGCGCATTCCCTTATGAAGCGGCATAGGCATTGTTGAGGTAGATAACGGTGTCGCCCGTTACAAATGCGGCGGGGGCTGGTGACCCCCGCCGCTAAGTATACAGGTGTTACTCGACCGTGACCGCGGGCAGAGCGTCCCACTTGCCCGTTTCGGTGTTGCAGTGCTTGACGTAGGCGGTGTTGCGCAGGGCGTCGCCGTTAACCTGGTCGAGCGCGATGTGGCCGGATACGCCGTCGTACTCGGTGGACCAGAGGGCCTCCATGATGGCGGCGGCGTCGATACTGCCGGCCTTCTTCATGGCCTCGAGAGCGAAGAAGTACGCGTCGTAGCCCATCGCCGTGACGGCCGCGACCGTATCGTCGCCGCCGTTGTTGGCAAGGCGGGTAGCGTCGCCGGCGACCCAGGCCTTGAAGCCGGAGTCGAACTCGGCGTTCGCGCCCTCGGGATAGAAGGTGGTGACGGTGACGTCAACAGCCTTGCCCTTGGCGGCCTGCAGGATCACGTTGGAATCCCACGTGTCGCCCGCGAGGATGGGCATGCCAAGGCTCTGAGCCTGAGCCTGGTCGATGATCAGCTGCGCGGCTTCGGTGGAAACGGGCGAGAAGAACACGCCGCAGCCCCCGTTCTTGGCGTTGTTGATGTAGGAGGTAAAGTCGGAGTTGCCCTCGGGGAAGGTATCCTCGACGCACACGCCGCCCAGAGCCGTGAACGCCTCAACGAAGTAGTTCACAAGGCCGCCGGAGTAATCGTCGCCCAGCTTGGAGAGGCAGTAGGCCTTCGTGACGCCCAGTTCGTTGAAGGCATAGTTGGCGAGGACAGTGCCCTGGAACGGATCGAGGAAGCAGATGCGGAAATAGTGCGTGTTGCCCTCGGTAACCTGCGGATTGGTGCAGGTGATGCCGATGCAGGGGATACCCGCGGCCTCAAACGTGGGGGACGCCGCGATGGACACGCCGGAGCCGTAGGAGCCGAGCACCACGGAGACGCCGGCCGAAACCAGCGTGGACGCGGCGGTGGCCGCCTTGTCGTTGGAACTCTCGTTGTCGACCTTGACGAGCTCGACATCGTAGGTTGTTCCATTGATTTCGACGGTGGGGCTGACGTAGTTCGCATACTCTACGCCGAGGGTTTCCTGCTTGCCGCCGGCGCCGTTGTCACCGGAAGCGGGCTCGAATATGCCAATTTTCACGACGGGGTTGCCGGAAGCGGGTGTATCGCTTTCGGCGGGCGCGGTCGGATCCGTGGTGGACGATCCGCATGCGCTCAGGGACAGTACGAGTACCAGCGCGAGAAGAATGGCCAGAAGCTTTTTCATCGATGTTCCCCTCCCAATATATGATCGGACGCCAGAAGTGTCCGCGGTACGCGGACATGTGCATTCCGGTGTCTACGCATGATTATAATCTGATTCCCCTTCAATTGCAACACCGTCGGTTCACAAAAAACACATAATTATCATAGCTTTCTGTCATAGAGAAAAGGCGGTTTTTTCGCGACCGGTCCGCGGGGGATTGGAATTGACATTTCGCCAGAAACCGCGCAAACTGATGGTATTCGGATTCACGAACATTTCATTGTACTGGAGAGCAGCATATGACGAAAAAAGAGATGGGCAGAGGCCGCTTCTGGACGCTGATGTGGGGGCTGGGGCTCGCTGGCCAGCTTTGCTGGAACATCGAGAACCAATGGTTCAACACCTTTGTGTATGCCAAAATCGCCAAGGATTCCGACATTGTGACGCTGATGGTGATCACAAGCGCCCTGGTCACCACGTTCTCCACCTTCTTTTTCGGCACACTGGCCGACCGGCTGGGCACGCGGCGCCGTTTCGTGTCCATCGGCTACATCGCGTGGGGCGTGCTGACGATCCTTTTCGGCATGACGGAGTTCATCGCCACCGGCACGGTGGGCGATGGCAGCAGGATGTCGCTGCTGGTCGCGCTGCTCGTGATCCTGACGGACGACGTAATGAGCTTCTTCGGCTCCATGGGCAACGATTCGGGTTATAACGCCTGGAGCAACGACATGACCACCGACCGGAACCGGGGCCAGATCGGCGCGGCGCTCGCTGTGCAGCCGGTCATCGGCACGATCGTCGGCACGGTGGTGGGCGGCATGCTGATCGGCGCGAACGATGACTACCAGCGCCTGTTCTGGGTGATCGGCGCGTTCGTCATACTCATGGGCATCCTCTCGCTGTTCTTCCTCAAGGATGCGCCGCATCTGAAGCCGTACCGGGAAGGCAGCTTCTGGAAGCAGTTCGCCGCGGTGTTCAACTTCCGCGTGTTCTTCGCGCGGCGGGAGCTGGTGCTCGCCTGCGTGACGACGGCCGTTTACTTCATTGCGTTCAACATCTACTTCGTGCACATGGGCAACTGGATGATCTACCGCATGGGCTTCACGGCGGACAACATGGGCCTCATTCAGGGCATCGGCCTGATCGCCGCCATGGCGCTGCCCGTCGTTTCCATCCCGCTTATCAATAAGAACAAAACGCCCTGGGTAGCCGGGGCCGCCGTGGTGCTGAACATCGTGGGGCTGTGGATCCTTTACCTGTTCGTAAAGCCGGGCAGCGTGGACCATACCGCAGCCTTCGCGGCGAAGAACGTTCCGCTGCTCGCCGCCGTGTTCCTGGCGGGCGCCGGCTATGTGCTTATCATGCAGGCGATGACGATGTGGGTCAAGCAGCTCTACCCGGAGGACAGCCGCGGCCAGTTCGAAGGCGTGCGCGTACTCTCGTTTACGCTCATCCCCATGATCATCGGCACGATCATCGGCAACGTCATTGTCAGGAACGGCGCGGGCAGCGTGGTCAACGCCTACGGCATCACCGAGAACATCCCCGCCGAGGACATTTACCTGTGGGGCGCCATCCTGGTGACGCTGACGTTCGTTCCCCTCTATCTGGCCGCGAAGCAGTATTTTAGGCGCGTGAAGGGCGGCGGCGCGGCGCAAACCCCATGAACCAGCGGGAAATCACCGAACCTACGCCGCTGCTGGACGCAAAGGGGCGGCTTGCATATCCCGGCTACGCGAGGCGGATGCTGTTTCGCTACGATCCCCGCGCGGTGAAGGCGGGCCCCCTCGCGCGCAAGGAGTGGGATTTTTACCAGATCGCGCTGGACGGTTCCATCCTGCAGATGACCATCGGGCATGTTTCCTACATGGCGAGCTTCTCGGCGGCCCTGTTCTCACCCGCCACGGGCGAACGGCGCAGTTTTACGAGGATGCGGCCTCTGCCGCTCGGGAGCCTTCGCATGCCCGTAGACCCCGACGCGCCCTACGAAAAACAGTACGGCGGGAAAGGCTGGGAGATGGAGTTCGACATCCGGCCAAGGCGCCGCCGCCTGCGGCTTCAGGCGAACGAGCAAGGCGGCGTCGATGTCGACATCCTTCTAGGACGTGAACCGGACGACGATAAAATGGTCGTCGCCACCCCGTTTGAAAAGCCCGGGCTATTCTATCTCAACTGCAAGGAAAACTACTACGCCGTCGAGGGTTATGCGCGCTTCGGGGACGCGGTCGCGCGCCCGCGCGGGGACGACACCGCCCTCATGGACTGGGGACGCGGCGCATGGCCCTTCCACCACGAATGGTTCTGGGGCAACGGCGCGGCCAGGCTGGAAGACGGCCGGTTCGCCTTCAACATCGGCTGGGGCTTCGGGGATTTAAGCCGCGCCACCGAAAATATGTTCTTCTGGAACGGAAAGGCCTATAAGCTCGGCTCGCTCAATGTAGAAAGGGATGCGTCGGATTACATGAATCCCTGGCGCTTTACGGATGAGGACGGGCGGTTCGACTTCACGATGATCCCCCGTTACGACAATTTCACGAAGACCAAGCTGTTGTTCGTCGACAACCGCTGCCATCAGGTGTTCGGCCTGTTCACGGGGTGGGCGAAGCTGCCCACGGGCGAAACGATCCGCGTGCAGGGCATGCCCGCCTTCTGCGAGCACGCGGTGAACAACTGGTAATGCGATAGAGCGTACGGGTTTGTAATGAAGCGGCCGGATTTGCGGGATGGTCGCTTTATTTATTTCTTTCCCTTGCTTTTTAGATAATTCTCCGCGCCCAGACGGTAATAATTGCCGCCTCTGCTGTCGACGAGCACCGTCAGGGGCATATCCCGCACCTCGACGCGGCAGACCGCCTCGCTGTCAAGGTCGTGGAAGGCGATCGTTTCCTTTGCCGCCACGCATTTCGCGCCGAGGGCGGCGATGCCGCCGATCGCGCCGAAATACACGGCCCCGTGTTTCGCGATGCTCTCGACGACCGCCTGCGCGCGTTCCCCCTTGCCTATCATGGCGCTCATGCCGCGCTCCAGGAGCGCCGGGGTATAGGCGTCCATGCGAGAGCTTGTCGTCGGCCCGAAGGAGCCGCAGACTTCCCCCGGCCGCGCGGGCGTCGGCCCGGCGTAGTAGACGGCCGCGTCCCTCAATTCGAAGGGCGGCTCCTCTGCGCGCAGGAGAAGCTCCGCGATGCGCCTGTGCGCGGCGTCCCTGGCGGTGTAAATCGTGCCCGTGAGGAGCACCTCGTCGCCCGCGCGCAGGCTGGCGAGCTTATCCTTCGTCAACGGAGTCGTCAGCTTAATCGGCATCGCTTTCTCCCTCCAGCACGGCGGACTGAAACCGCGCCACATGGCAGTTGAGGTTGACGGCAACGGGCAGCATCGCGATGTGCGTGGGGAAGTACTCGACCGCTACGGCGAGCGCCGTGGTGTCGCCCCCAAGCCCCGCGGGGCCGATGCCCAGGCCGTTAATTTCAGAGAGGATCTCCCGTTCCAGCTCGGCGTAGCGCGCGTTTGCGTTCGGTTGGCCCAGGGGGCGCAGCAGCGCTTTTTTGGCAAGTACCGCCGCCTTGTCAAAGCTGCCGCCGACGCCGACGCCCACGACGACGGGCGGGCACGGGTTCGGGCCCGCGAGCCGGACGGTTTCCAGCACGAAATCGATCACGCCCCGCCTGCCGTCGGAAGGCTTGAGCATAGCAAGGCGGCTCATGTTTTCCGAACCCGCGCCCTTGGGGGCGACGGTGATTTTGACGGTATCCCCTTCGACGATGTCGAAGGTGACGAACGCGGGCGTATTGTCCCCCGTGTTGACGCGCGCGAGCGGGTCCGAAACGACAGATTTGCGCAGGTAGCCTTCGCCGTAGCCCCGGCGCACGCCCTCGTCGATCGCTTCCTTCAGGCTGCCCTCCACATGGACATCCTGCCCGATTTCCACGAACACCAAAGCAAGGCCCGTATCCTGACAGGCGGGGTACACCCCTTCGCGCGCTATCCTGCCGTTAACGAGGATTTTATCGAGGACGCTTTGCGCGGGCCCCCAGCTTTCGCGCTCCCGGCAGGTTCGCAGCGCCTCTGTGACCGAGGGAGGGAGCTGATAGTTCGCCCTGATGCAAAGCTCCCGCACCGCCTCGGTTACGCTTTGCGCCCTGATGCGCTTCATGCGCGCACCGCCCCGGAGCGAACGGCCGCCTCGGCGACGCGCTTTGCGACGTTCGCGGCGACGCGCTTGTCAAAGGGCGAGGGAACGATATATTCCGCGTTCAGTTCACTATCCGCGATAAGCTCCGCGATCGCGTAGGCGGCGGCGATTTTCATCTCATAATTAATGTCCCGCGCCCTCGCGTCCAGAGCGCCGCGAAATACGCCGGGGAACGCGAGGACGTTGTTGATCTGATTCGGGAAGTCGCTCCGGCCGGTGCCCACGACGGCCGCGCCCGCACGGACGGCGTCACCGTACATGATTTCGGGCATGGGGTTTGCCATCGCGAAGACGACGGGCTTCTCGTTCATGGTTTTGATCATCTCGGCCGCCAGCACGTTGGGGACGGATACGCCGATGAAGGCGTCCGCACCCACGAGCGCGTCGGCGAGGGTTCCTTTTATGTGATCGGGATTCGTGATATCGCAAAGCATTTTCTTGTGGTCGGCGATCCCCTGCGGACGCTCCCGGTACAAAATGCCGTACTCGTCGCAAGCGACGATGCGCCCGACCCCGAGCGCGCGCAGCATTTTGATGATCGCCGTACCCGCGCTGCCGGGGCCGCTCAATACGACCCTGACCTCGCCAAGCCGCTTTTGTACCACTTTCAGCGCGTTGATAAGCGCGGCCGCGACGACGATGGCCGTCCCGTGCTGGTCGTCGTGAAACACGGGGATGTCCAGCTCCTTTTCCAGCCGCTCCTCGATTTCAAAGCAGCGGGGGGAGGAGATATCCTCGAGGTTAACGCCCCCGAAGGTTGGCGCGAGGTAGCGGACCGTTCGGATAATCTCCTCGGTATCTGTGGTGCCCAGGCAGATGGGGAACGCGTCGACGCCCCCGAACTCCTTAAAGAGGATGGCTTTGCCCTCCATGACGGGCATGGCCGCTTCCGGACCGATGTTGCCGAGGCCCAGCACCGCCGTGCCGTCGCTCACGACGGCGACGAGGTTGCCCTTCGCAGTATATTTATAGACGTTCGCCTTGTCCGCGGCGATTTCACGGCAGGGCTGCGCCACGCCGGGGGTATAGGCCGTGCTCAGATCGTCGCGGTCGGCGAGGCGTACCTTGCTCGCGACGCCGATCTTTCCTCTCGCCTTCTCGTGCAGTTCCAACGACAGCTTGTTGTAGTCCATCGATTCCCTCCCGTTTGCGGCCGACTTCGTTCCGCCCCGGCCCGGTCTTGCAGGCCGCGTCCGCCGGCTCCGTCTGCCGCCCTGTACGCAAAATATCTACGCGATAGTATATCACATGTCGCGGCGAAATCCATTGAAATTCCGCCGGGGGGGGATGTTTTCCGGTTCACCCCCTCGCGTGCGGGGAGCACGCACTGTCTACGCCCTCCAGCAGTTCCTGCGCCGGTTCACCCCCACGCGTGTGGGGAGTACTGCATCGGTAAGCGTAAAGGAAACCTCTTTGCCCGGTTCACCCCCACGTGTGTGGGGAACACGATTATCTGCCACCGCTCTAAGGACTCCACCCAGGGTTCACCCCCACGCGTGTGGGGAGCACG
>DATMYG010000253.1:0-16255 GCA_035561055.1 Clostridia bacterium
CGTCGAGCAGCAAATCGCTTACCGTCACGAACGTGTAACCCTGATCCTGCGCGGCCTTGAGAAGCGCGGGGAGGTATTCTTTGATCTTATAGCCGTTGTTGTGGCACAGGACGATGCAGCCCGGATGGAGCTTGGGCACGACCGTATCGAGTATGGTCTGCGCGCTGCGCTCTTCGCGCCAATCGACGGTGTCGAGATCCCATTGGATTACCTCGTACCCCGCCTCCCGCATGGCGAGTATCACGGAATCGTTGTATTCTCCGTACGGCGCGCGGAAGATCGTGCAGCGCGTGCCCGTGATCTTTTCAATCATCGCCTCGCACTCCTCGACATCCTTCTTCATTTGCGCGGCGGAGAGTTTGGTCATGTGCGGATGCGTGCTCGAGTGGTTGCCGATTTCATGCCCGCGGTCAAAGATTTCCTTGACCATGTCCGGGTACTTTTCCACCCAGAAGCCGCACAGGAAGAACGTCGCCTTCACGTTGTATTCGTCGAGCGTGTCGAGGATAAACTCCGTCTTGTCATCCTCCCACGCGGCGTCGATGGTGATGGCGATTTTCTTCTCCGCGCACTGCACGCTGTAGACGGGAAGCTCCCGCTTCTTGCCCGCGAGCACTTCCATTTCATATTCTTCCACCACGATCTCGGTCGAGGAGGCCCATGCGGGCGCATCCTTGACGGCGATGGCGATCACGACCGCCGCGATAATGACGATGATGACCGCGAGGGCGATCAACAGCGTTTTCTTTGTGATAACCACGATAGGCACGTTCGTCCCCTCCGATGCTGTTTGTGCCTATATATATGCGCTTCGCATTCATACTTTGCCAAACGTGCCGCCGGATGGTAGAATAATATCGCATGGAAAGGATGGTTTTGTGGAGGAAATTCGCGGCACCGTCAGGAATATCATCTACCGCAACGCCGAGAACGGCTACTCCGTGCTCGAACTTGTGGACGACGCGGAGCACGGCTTCACGGCCGTGGGCGAGCTCGCGCTCGCGAGTATCGGCGAGCGCATCGAGATCACTGGCAGCTGGACGGAACACCCCGCTTATGGAAAGCAGCTTAAGGTGCGCTCGTACCATACGCTCGCCCCGGCCAACATCACGGCGCTCATCAACTATCTCGGCAGCGGCCTCATTTCGGGCGTAGGCGAGGTCACGGCGCGCCAGATCGTCGCGGCTTTCGGCATGGATACGATAAGCGTTCTGGAGAGC
This sequence comes from Clostridia bacterium, assembly GCA_035561055.1. Lineage (GTDB taxonomy): Bacteria > Bacillota > Clostridia > Christensenellales > CAG-138 > Phil1. The sequence continues at coordinate 1,221 of DATMYG010000253.1, forward strand.
GAACCGGAGCGCCTCCGCGAGGTGCCGGGCATCGGCCGCAAGCGCGCGGAGCGCATCGCCGCATCCTTTGCGCTGCATAAGGACCTTCGGGATATCATGCTCGCCCTGCAGGATTACGGCATTACCGTCAATCAGGGCCTGAAGCTGTACCGCGCGTACGGCAACCTATGCCTCGCCAAGCTGAGGGAGAACCCCTACCGCCTCATCGACGATATCGAAGGCATCGGCTTCATCACGGCGGACAAGCTTGCGGCCAACGCGGGCATCGAACACGACTCGCCGTTTCGCATCAAGGCAGGCCTAAAGTACACCCTCCAGTGGGCGCGGCAGGAGGGGCACACGATGCTGCCCAAGGAGAAGCTCGTCGAGGTCGCGTGCGACCTTCTCGGCGTGGATGTGAAGCCCGCCGAGGACATGCTCGACGAACTCATGCTCTCTGGCGGCGTGGTTGTGAAGTCTATCGGCGGCGAGGACTGCGCCTTTCTTCCTTATATGTTTCGCGCGGAGGGGGATTGCGCCAAGCGGCTTGTTTCCCTCATCGCGCATGCGGAAACACCGGCGATGCTCGCCATCGAGGAGCGCATCCGGCTGCTCGAGAAGGAGCTTAATATCGAGCTCGCGCCGCAGCAGCATGAGGCTGTCGTGACGGCGCTCTCCTCTGGGGCGATGGTCATCACGGGCGGCCCCGGTACGGGCAAAACAACGATATTGCGCTTCGTGATCCGCCTCATAGAGGAGGCGGGGCTCGACTGCGAGCTCTGCGCGCCCACCGGCCGCGCGGCCAAGCGCATGGCGGAGGCGACGGGCGCGGAAGCCCGCACCATACACCGTATGCTGGGCTACGGCTTCGACAATGAAAGTTTTGTAAAAAACGAAGATAACCCCGTCTCGGCGGACGTCGTCATCGTGGACGAGATGAGCATGGTCGACATTACCCTCATGCGCGCGTTGCTTCGCGCGACGCCGCCGGGCGCGCGCCTCGTGATGGTGGGGGACGCGGACCAGCTCCCCTCCGTAGGCCCCGGGAACGTGCTCAGGGATATCATCGAAAGCGGCGTAGCCCCCGTCATACGGCTGACGGACATCTACCGCCAGGCCGAGCGCGGCATGATCGTCGAAAACGCGCACCGCATCAACCGCGGCAGGCTGCCCGAGCTTTTTGCGGACTGCCAGGATTTCCGCTTTGAGGAGCTTGCGGGCGCGGAGGAGATCATACGCCGCGTCATCGCGCTCTACTCCGGGGCGACCAACAAGCTTGTCACGCGCGATCCCGCAAAGGATGTGCAGGTGCTTTCCCCCATGAAGAAGGGCGCGCTGGGCGTCGCCCAGCTCAACGGCAGGCTTCAGCAGGCACTCAACCCTCCCGCGCCGAAAAAACGCGAGCATAAATATGGGGACGTCGTCTTGCGCGAGGGCGATAAGGTCATGCAGACCAAGAACAACTATAAAACCCAGTGGAAGCGCGTCTGCGGCGGAACCTTAGAGGAAGGCATGGGCGTGTTCAACGGGGATCTGGGCACGGTTGTGAGGATCGACCCCGAGGATCAGGAACTGGCCGTCCTCTTCGACGACGAACGCGAGGCGTCATACGATTTCGCCATGCTCGACGAGCTCGCCCTCGCTTATGCCGTGACCATCCATAAAAGCCAGGGGAGCGAATTCCCGGTGGTTGTGATGCCGCTCGCGGGCGGCCCCCCGCAGCTTCTCACGAGAAACCTCCTCTATACGGCGGTCACACGCGCGCGCGAGCAAGTATACATCGTGGGCCGCAGCCGGAGCGTTTACGATATGGTGGATAACGCGAAGGTCCGCACGCGCTACAGCGCGCTGCGCTTTTTCCTCGAGAACTTCAGCTTTCCCGCCGAGCCTCAGCAATGAAGAGCTTTCTCGATTGGGTCTTCCCCGGCGACGTCGCCTGCTTTCTCTGCGGCGAGGAGGCGGCGACCGACGCGCGCGGCCTGTGCGGGGCTTGCGCCGAAAAGCTCGTTTCAGCCCCGGACATGCCCTGCCCCGCGCAGCTTGACGGCTATGCCGCGGGCGCGCGGTTCGACGCGGCTACGGCGGGGGCGATGCATCGCATGAAATACGACGACGCGCGCTATCTCGCGCCCTTTTTCGCTGCGCTCATAGAAGTGCCAGAGGAATGGAACGCCGGCATCATCGTTCCTGTGCCGCTGTATAAAAAGAAGCTCAGACGGCGCGGCTACAACCAGAGCGCGCTCATCGCCTATGCCCTCGCAGAGAGGCTCGGGCTTCCCATGAATGAAACGCTCCTCGTCCGCGCGCGCGACACAGGCACGCAGACCGCGCTCAACGCCGCCGCGCGCGGGCGCAATGTTTCGGGCGCGTTCCTGGCCTCGCCGGAGGTCTGGGGAAAGAGCATCCTCCTTGTGGACGACGTGCTCACGACCGGCGCGACCGCCTGCGCATGCGCGCAGGCCCTGCGCGCAGTGGGTGCGCGGGCTGTTTTCTGCGTGACGGCCCTTGCTCGCCCGCTTCAAATATAACATGCGGCATACGAATGATTGCGCGCATACCCTCATAAGCATGAACAAAGCTTGTTCGGGGGTATCTTTATGTACGCATATATCGAGGAGCGGGTCCTGAGCGTCGCGGAGTATATCGTAGAGCACGGGGCGACCGTGCGCAACGCCGCGCGCGAATTCGGCATCAGCAAATCCACCGTACACCACGACATGCAGACGAGGCTCAAGAACCTCGACCCGGCGCTCGCCAAGCAGGTACGCGCGATTCTCGCAAGAAACCGCGAGGAGCGTCACATCCGCGGGGGCATGGCGACTTATCTCAAATACAAGGGCAATCCGTCGAAGAACGAGCTTGACAAACGAACCGTTATCCTGTAAGATATGCAAAAATAAATCCGGCACGGGAGATTGCAATGAAGGGATACGGCCTGACTACTTCGGGTATGAGCTGCACGACTATGATGTGCGGCTTCTACGCGTATGCAAGCGGGTCGTGGCTTAGGTTCGTCTGATACAGGTATACCTGTAAAAAAGGCGGCAAGCGCAAACGCTTGCCGCCTTCATTTTATATTGAAGGTTTCGGGAGGCATGTATGAAGGGTTCCAATGTGGCGATTCTTGGCGCGACGGGCGCCGTGGGCAGGCAGATGCTGCGCTGCCTGGAGGAGAGGGATTTTCCCGTGGGCGAGCTGCGCCTGCTTGCGAGCGCGAAGAGCGCGGGCGCGAAGCTGTCCTTCCGGGGCGGGGAGATCGAGGTCCTCGAAGCGGACGAGGAGGCGTTCGGCGGACTCGACATCGTGCTAGGAGCCGTGCAGGCGCCACTCGCGCGCCGTTTCGCCCCGGCCATCGCCGCGGCGGGCGCCGTGTTCATCGACAATTCCAGCGCGTTCCGCCTTTTGGACGAGGTGCCCCTCGTCGTGCCGGAGATCAACGCGCAGGACGTCAAAACGCATAAAGGCATCATATCCAACCCCAACTGTTCCACGATCATCGCGCTTGTCGCTGTCAACGCCATCAACAGAATCTCTCCGATCAAGGCCATGTACGCGAGCACCTACCAGGCGGTATCGGGCGCCGGCGCGCTCGGCGTGGTCGAGCTTGAGGAGGAAACGCGCGCCATCGTCAACGGCGACGCCGTCAAGCCCTCCGTGTTCCGTTACCAGATCGCCGAAAACCTCATTCCGCAGATCGGTGGCTTCGAGGGCGACGGCTATACCACCGAGGAAATGAAAATGCAGCGGGAAGGCAGGAAGATCACCCACCGTCCCGAGCTAATCGTCAACTGTACGTGCGTCCGCGTGCCCGTGATGCGCTCGCACTCGATCTCGGTCACGGTCATTACGGAAAGTCCGGTCAGCCCCTTCGAGGCGCGCGCCGCCGTCGAGAAAGCGCCGGGCTGCAAGCTCGCGGACGATCCTGTCAACTGCGTGTATCCCATGCCCCTGCCCGCCTCCGACCAGGACCTCGTCTTCGTCGGGCGCATCCGCCGCGACCCCGTCAGCGAAAACGGTCTCACGCTCTGGTGCAGCGGTGATCAACTGAGAAAAGGCGCGGCGACCAACGCCGTGCAGATCGCGGAATTGCTCGTCGCGGGCTAAAGGCGCAAGTATGGCATCATGGCCGAAGGAGAGGAGGCAATATTCCTTTCCTTTGGCCTTTTGCATGAAAATCGAAATGGGAAAATTAGTCAGATTCGCCTCTTTACAGGTTTCCCACAGGGTGCTACAATGACAAGGCACCCCATATGTAGTGTGGATTTAAAAAATATATCTTATATCTTGTGGAGGGACCATTCATGGCGGAATTATCTAAAAACGCGCTGACCGTGCTCGAGCGGCGGTATCTGACGAAAGACGGGGACTCGAAGGTGATCGAAACGCCGGACGGCATGTTCCGCCGCGTGGCGGACGCCGTCGCCGCGGCCGAGCGCGCCTTCGACCCGAACGCCGACACCCAAGCCGTCGCGCGGGAATTTTACGCCATGATGGACAACCTCCTTTTCATGCCCAATTCGCCTACGCTTATGAACGCGGGCAAGCCCCTCGGTCAGCTCAGCGCGTGCTTCGTGCTGCCTGTGGGCGATTCGATGGAGGAAATCTTCGAAACCGTCAAGAACGCTGCGCTTATCCACAAGAGCGGCGGCGGCACGGGCTTCTCCTTCTCGCGCCTCCGCTCCGCGGGGGCGATGGTCAAGTCGACCGGCGGCGTCGCAAGCGGCCCCATCAGCTTCATGAAGGTGTTCAACGCGGCGACGGAGGCCGTCAAGCAGGGCGGCACGCGGCGCGGCGCGAATATGGGGATACTGCGCATCGACCATCCCGACATTAGGGCGTTCATCGCCTGCAAGAGCGACGCGCGGGAGATCACGAACTTCAACATCAGCGTGGGCCTTACGGAGAAATTCATGGAGGCCGCGGAACGGGACGAAACCTACGAGCTCGTCGATCCGCGCACGCGCGCCGTGACGGGCGTGGAGAGGGCGCGGGAGATATTCAACCTCATCGTCGACATGGCCTGGAAGAACGGGGAACCGGGCATCATCTTCCTCGACCGCATGAACCGCGACAACGTCGTACGCGAGGCTGCGGGGGAGATCGAATCTACAAACCCCTGCGGCGAGCAGCCCTTGCTTCCGTATGAAAGCTGCAATCTCGGCTCGGTGAATCTCGCGCGCATGCTCAAACAGGCGGGCGGCGCGTACGAGATCGACTATGAGCTCCTTGGCAAAACCGTGGACAGCGCCGTGCGCTTCCTCGACAACGTCATTGAAATCAACAGATACCCGCTCGACATTATCGCCGAGAAGACGCTCGCCACGAGGAAGATTGGCCTCGGCGTAATGGGCTTCGCGGATATGCTCTATAAACTCGGCATTCCGTACAATTCCGAGGAGGGTATAAAGGCCGCCAATGCCGTCATGTGCTTTATCGACGAGCGCGCGCACGAGGCTTCCATCGAACTCGCCAAAAAGCGCGGCCCCTTCCCGCTCTATGAAAAGAGCAGCCTTGCTAAAGCCGCCAGACCCTACCGCAACGCCACCTGCACGACCATCGCCCCAACGGGGACCATCTCCATCATCTGCGGCGCGTCGAGCGGCGTGGAGCCGCTCTTCGCGCTTTCGTTCGTGCGAAACGTTATGGACAACGACGAACTGCCCCAGGTAGATCCCTATTTTGCCGAGGTAGCTAGGCGCGAGGGCTTCTATTCGGACGCGCTCATGCGCCGCATCGCGCGGGAGGGTACGCTCGCGCACATCGAGGAGGTGCCCGAGCACGTGCGCCGCGTGTTCGTTACCGCGCACGACATTTCCCCCAAGTTTCACATCCGTATGCAGAGCGCTTTCCAGAGGCATACGGACAACGCCGTATCAAAGACCGTCAACTTCCGCCACGACGCCACGCGCGAGGAGGTGGCGGAGGTGTTCACGCTCGCCTACAAGCTCGGCTGCAAGGGCGTCACCATCTACCGGGACGGCAGCCGCGAGGATCAGGTGCTCTATGTGGGCGATAAGAAAGAGGAAGCGGGCAAGCCAGCCGGGGCGGTGGGGGCCAGCATCGCGCCGCGCCCGCGTCCCGAGGTCACGCGCGGCATCACGGAAAAGGTCGTCATCGGCTGCGGCAACCTGTACGTCACGGTCAACTACGACGACGAGGGTATCTGCGAGGTCTTCGCCAACCTCGGCCGTGCGGGCGGCTGCCCAAGCCAGAGCGAGGCGACAAGCCGCCTCATTTCGACCGCCTTGTGCTCCGGCCTCGACGTGGACGCCATCATCGAGCAGTTGAAGGGAATCCGCTGCCACTCGACGCTGCGCCAGAGGGCGCTCAACAACAACATCAAGGTGCTCTCCTGCCCGGACGCCATCGGCAAGGTGCTTGAAAAGGTCGCCAGGATCAAGGCCGAGGAGGACGCGAAAAAGAAAGGCGAAAAACTCAGCGTGCCCATCGCAAAAGAGGAGGTCGCCGAGGAGGAGCACTGCGACGCGCCTGCGAAAAGCGCCGGGCAGCCCTGCCCCGAGTGCGGCGCGGAGATGGAGCACGAGGGCGGCTGTGTGATCTGTCGCGCGTGCGGATACAGCAAATGCGGGTAAAATAAAGCGAAACGGCCTTTAAAACAGTTTACAAGAAAGGCCGCTGCTGATAAAATGATAGAGTTAGCGCAGGAGCGCTTTGATTTGCTTGCGCTAAATTCATGAGACACCATGATAAGGGGAAGGATAACACGATGAAAGATTACACCGCAGCAAACATACGCAACATCGGCGTTTTCGGCCATGGCGGGGAGGGCAAGACCACGCTCACCGAGGCGATGCTCTTCAACGCGGGGCTGACCGAGCGCCTTGGTCGCGTGGACAACGGCACGACCACGACCGACTTTGATCCGGAGGAAATCAAGCGTTCCATCTCGATCAACGCCGCGCTCGCTCCCCTCGAGTGGAAGGACGTAAAGATCAACATGATCGACGCGCCGGGCTTCTTCGACTTCTACGGGGAGGTCGCCGCTGCAATGCTGCTCGCGGATTCCGCCCTCATCGTCGTGGGCGCGGTTTCCGGTCCTGTCGTGGGCACGGAGAAGGCCATGGACATGTGTAAAAAGGCGGGTAAGCCGCGCATGATGGTCGTCAACCAGATGGACCGCGAAAACGCCAACTTCACCAAGGTCATGGAGGAGATCAACGCCAAGTTCGGTCCCTCCGTGGTACCCATACAGCTGCCCATCATGGAAGGCGGCGCGTTTGTCGGCTATGTCGACCTCGCCAGCATGAGCGCGAAGAAATTCGAGGGGAAGGGCGAAAAGGAAATTTCCATTCCCGCCTCGCTCGATGCGCTCGCCAAGAAATATTACGAGTCCCTCACAGAGGCCGCGGCCGAATCGGACGAAGAACTGATGGAAAAGTTCTTCGAAGAGGGCGAGCTTTCCAGGGAAGAGATGCTCAGGGGTCTCGGCAAAGGCGTCAAGGAAGGCACCATCACCCCGGTGTGCAGCTGCGCCGCCATGCCCAACATCGGTGTCGCCGCGCTTCTTGATAACCTTGTCCATTACCTGCCCGCCGCCTCCGAGTGCAAGGCTCCCAGGGCGGTGAGCGTTAAGACCGGCGAGGCGGTCGAGATCAAGCGGGAAGGCAAATTCGCCGCGCAGGTCATCAAGACCGTCGTCGATCAGTTTGGCAAGTATTCCATCGTCAAGGTCTACTCCGGCGCGCTCGACGCTTCTACCGCGCCCTACAACAGCAACGAGGAGAAGAGCGAAAAGCCCGGCACCGTCTATATTCTGCGCGGCAAGAAGTCCATCACGGTCGATAAGCTGATCGCGGGCGACATCGGCGCGCTCTCCAAGCTCCAGTTTACCTCCACGGGGGATACGCTGTGCGACGCGTCGAACCCCGTCATGTTTGATTCCATCGAATTCCCCCGGCCGGCCATTGCCCTTGCGGTTTCCGCCAAGAAGCAGGGCGAGGAGGACAAGGTCTTCGCCGGACTTAACAAGCTTCTTGACGAGGATCCGACCATCGCCCTCGAGAAGAACGGCGAAACGGGCGACGTGCTGCTCTGGGGTCTTGGCGAGGTGCATCTGGACGTTGTGTGCAGCAAGCTTCGCAACAAAACCGGCGTGGAAGCCCAGCTCTCCGACCCGCGCATCCCGTACCGCGAGACCCTCCGCGGTACCGCGGAGGCCGAAGGCAAACATAAGAAGCAGACCGGCGGCAGCGGCCAGTTCGGCGTGGTCAACATGCGCTTCGAGCCGCTTGAGGGCGGCGAGGAGTTCGAGTTCGTCAACGCCATCGTCGGCGGCGTGGTACCCAGGGAGTTCATCCCCGCGGTCGAGAAGGGCACGCGCGAGGCCATGCGCCACGGCGTGCTGGCCGGTTACCCGATGACGGGCGTTAAGGCCACGCTGTTCTTCGGCAAGTACCATCCGGTCGATTCGAAGGAAGTCGCTTTCAAGTCCGCGGCGCGCCTTGCCTATAAGGAAGCCTGCGCCCACGCGAACCCCGCGCTCATCGAGCCGATCTACAAGTACGAAATCCACGTGCCCAGCGATTACGTGGGCGACGTCATCGGCGACCTCAACCGCCGCCGCGGCAGGATGCTCGGCATGAACCCGGGCGACGACGGCACCGTGGTCGTCGCCGAAGCGCCCCTTTCCGAAATGTTCAAGTATGCGACCGACCTCCGTTCCATGACGCAGGCGCGCGGTTCCTTCACGAGCGAGTTCATCCGCTACGAGGATGTGCCCGCGCTCGAGGCGAAGAAGATCATCGACTCCGCCAAGAAGGAAGAGGAAGAGGAAGAATAATCAAACCGTTTCCACCTTGGGGCGGCCTTCGGCCGCCCCATATTCATCGCATAGGGAAGGATATTATCCGCCCGCGCATATCGGATATCATCTGCTCGAGGAGGAAACGGCATGAAAATCTGGGCCGCGACGCGCGACGAGAACAAAATCCTGACGGAAACGGTGATGGAATTCCCGAACGCGCACCCGCGCGCTCTCGAGGAATGGTCCGCGCTCATCGGGGAGCTCTGCGGGGCGCTCGATCTTGCGCGGCCCGTCCTGCTCAACAAGCACCGCAATGACCTCAACTCCTTCCGCAGGACCTCCTTTTCCCAGGAAGACTTCATGGAACCCGTATCGTTCCATAAATTTACAATTGAACTCTTCCCGGAAAAGAAAAAATAAAAACGCATGGTATAGAATGCCGCGCCGGGATGTATCCTAGGCTTAACAAAACAAAGGAGATAAGCTTATGGATACCGTTGCATTGATTCTGCTCATTATCGGCGCGCTCAATTGGGGGCTCGTGGGGATATTCCAATATGATCTCATCGCCGGTATTTTCGGCGGCATGAGCAGCGTTGTCTCCCGCATCCTCTACACCCTCGTCGGGCTCGCGGGGATCTGGAGCATCAAGTTCCTCTTCCGCAGGGAGAGGGACGAGTACAGGCACCGGAGAGAGGTCAAAGAGGATTACGGCAACCGCAAGGATTAAGCAGGAACTCGGCAAAAGGAGCCGCCCAAAATGGGCGGCTCCGTGTTTGCGTTCCTCAACTTAATCGGCTGAAAATTACCGGACCGCATTCACGCGGTTGTAGTACTTGACGATTTCGGTATCGGCCTTCCACTGCTCCAGGAGCTCTTTGTACACATCGCTCTTGGCGCTGGTAATCATGTTTTCCTTCATGGCATCCTTGACGTCGTCGTATTTGAGGGGCTCGGTGCCCACCGCGCTCGCGAACAGGATGATATGGTAGCCGTACGTGCTCTTTACGGGGGCGCTGATATCGCCGACGTTTTTAAGCGCGATGGCCGCCACGCCGAAGGCTTCGTCATACTGATCCAGTACGTCTTCGCTGATGAGATAGCCGTTGGGGTAGTTGGGGTCTCCGTTCGCATCGACGTCCTCGGTATATTCCTTCATCAGCTCGTCGAAATTCTCACCCGCTTCGATCTTGGCCTGCACCTCGGCCACGATGGCGTCGACATCCTTGGTCTCGCCTTCCTCGGCGAATTTGATGAGGATGTGCTTAACAAAGCGGTATCCTTCCGGCGCTACGAGCGGCTGCTGCGCGCCGTTGTCAATATAGGCTTTATAATCGGTGAAATACTGCGCCGGGGTGGTTTCGTAGGATACCTTTTCGGACTCGAGCAGGCTGTCGTAGTTGGCTTTCACGTCGTCGTCGGTGACGTTGACGCGCTCTTCGTAAATGCCGTTCATGAACTTTGTGGAGACGGCCGCCGCGCGGATGTTCTCCATCATCATGCCGATGTATTCCTTGTAGGTCCAGCCGTTTTTACGCAAATCCTTTTTGAACAGCGTCATCTCGGCGGAGCGGATGTCGGTCTCGTCTGTGAGGGAATCGTCGACGTCGCCCTTATACCCGTCCAGATACTCGTTGAGCTGGGTCTCGAAGTCGGCCTGCACCTTCGCCTCCTCTTCCTCGCTCAGCGTTACGCCGTTTTGCTTGGCCCAATAATAGGGCAGGTAGCTCTCTGCGAGATAATCGAAGATGAGATCCTGAAAGTTGCGCAGCTTTTCGGCCGTGGAAACGTCGTACAGGCCGTAGCTGTTATAGAAATTCTTATAGGAGCTGTACAGGCTGTAATACTTGGTCATGCCGATCTTTATATCCCCCACAAGCATTACCGTGGCGTTCGGGTTTGTCGCGCTGCAGCCGGCGAAGGCGAGGACCGCCATGACGACCACGAGCGTCATCGCGAGTGCGCGCAAGATCATTTTTCCAGAAAGCATGTTTGCGTTCTCCTTTGTGCGGGCAAGCCGAAACCGCCCGTTGAATAAACTGGCCTTTCTATTTTATATCGCGGCACAACGCCTGTCAATCGTAAGAAACGCCGCGCCAGGCCGCCTTTTTGACAAAATGCGCTGGTGATATTCCCTGCGCTGCGGTATAATAACTGCAGTTACATGTACGGAGGCATTAATGCGGCATATTCCCAACATCCTCTCCTCGATTCGCCTGCTCATGGTGGGCGTGTTTGCTTTCCTTTTTATCAAGGCGCATTATCTCGCGTGCCTGGCCGTGTTTACCGTGGCGTTCCTGACGGATCTGCTCGACGGGTACCTCGCGCGGCGCAACAACTGGGTGTCTGACGTGGGCAAGGTGCTCGACCCGCTTGCGGACAAGCTCATGGTGCTTACCGCCCTCATCTGCTTTTATCTCAGAGATTGGCTCCCGCTATGGATACTGATCGTCGTGCTTGTTAAGGAACTCATCATGATTGTCGGCGGCATTATCCTTTATAAAAAGGAAATCGTGGTGTATGCGGACTGGTTCGGCAAATCCGCCGCGGGTTTTTTCAACCTGGGCGTGGCGCTCATCCTCGCGCGCGTGTTTTTGCCCTGGCTCGGCGAATCCGGCATCGTCATGCTCTGCGTCGCGGTGGTGCTGGCGGTCGTCGCGCTCGTGCATTACGCGCGCCGTCAGGTCTTCGGCCGGCGCAACGGGGACGCGGGCGAAGAGGGAAAGGCTTAAAAATCACAAGCACGAATAATAAAGCGGCCAACCCGGCCGCTTTTTTGTTGCCCTCAGGCGGCTTCCTCCGTCCTATACAGCCGCTTTTTCAGCCAGTCCCTGCCGTCGACGAAGCGCTCGATCATGAAGCTTACGGCATAGTCGCCCGTGGCGTTGATCATGGTGGCGGGCGGGTCGACGAGATTGCCGATGCTGACGGCGATGGGATAAGCAAGCTCCATCTTATCCGGGAAGAACAATAGGCAGATGATGTATTCGGCGATATATCCGCCGCCGGGGATGCCGCTCATGGCCACGCTGGAGAGTAACGCGAGGAGAACGACCCCGATATATGTGCCGATGCCTTCGAAGGGCATGCCGAATACGCCGCATAGGAACGCCACCTTCAGCACGCAGGAGAAGCAGGAGCCTTCCATGTGCATGCTTGCGCCCAGGGGAAGGACAATATCGGATACGTCCTTGGATATGCCGGTTTGCTTGGCGACGTCCATGTTGGTGGGGATGGTGGCGACGCTGGAGCAGGTTCCGAAAGCGGTCATGGCGGGCCGCAGGAGATAAGCGGACATCGCTTTGGGCGCATCCTTTCCGCCGCCGATGTAAGCGTAGAGCGGATACATGGTAAAGAGATAGACAAAGCAGAGCGGATAATACAGCAGCATGCCGCGTCCGTAATCGCCGATCAACTGCGGCCCGTAGTACGCGACGAGATACGCGAAGAAGCCGAAGAAGCCGATGGGCGCATAGTACGAAACGAGCTTGACGAAGCGCAGCATCACATCCGTCAGGTTGTTGAGGAATTTGCCGACGGCGCAATCCGGACCGCCGCAGGCATTGGTGCAAAAGCCGAAGAGGATCGAGAATACGATCAGGGGGAGCATAGCCCTGCGGGACAAAAGCCCGGAAAAATCGCTGACGGTGAAGAAGTTGACGATCAGCGTTGTGACGGAAGCCTGCTCGCCGACCTCGCCGGCCTCAAGTCCCTGCCAGGCCACGGTTACGGGCGGATACAGCTTGACGAGAACGACCATGATCACGGCCGCGACGGCGCAGGTGAGCATAAACAGGGCGACCGATACGCCGATGATCCTGCCGCCCCGCTTTCTGTTGCGCATGTTGGAGATTGCGCCCGCGATGGACGCGAACACCAGGGGGACGACGATGCAGAACATCATGTTGATGAAGACCGTGCCCAGGGGTTCCAGACACGTAGCCCCGGGCCAGACGGCGCCTACCGCGCAGCCGCCCGCGATGCCGAGCAGCAGCAAAGCAGTAAAAATGTAGTTCTGTTTGACCGTTTTTTCGAGCATTGAGTTTTCCTCCCATCCATGAAATAATTTAAAAATGCGTGTCTTGTCGGCGACTTAATGAAACCGGCTACGCCATTTTATTAGAATAGGACTTGCACATAAAACATAATCTATGCTACCTTTTATGCAAATCGTGCTCTCTGGGGGTGCCATGGAATCTTCATATGAAAAGCGCGGATATCTTCTGGAGGATTTTCGCCTGTTCCATCTGCGGGATCCAGAAGGCCCCAAGGTCGGCTACCATTACCATGAGTTTCATAAGCTGGTTTTCTTGCTATCCGGCGCGGGCACCTATGTGGTGGAAGGCAGGAGGTATGTGCTTCGCCCGGGCGACATCGTGCTGGTGGGGCGCGGCGCGGTTCATAAACCGGAAATCGGCGGCGGCTCCGCGTACGAGCGCGTCATCGTTTACATCTCGCCGGAGTTCGTCCGCGCACATTCGACGGACGACTGCAATCTGGAGGCGTGCTTCTCCGTGAACGTGGGCAGCATACTGCGGCCGGAAAAGGCTGAGTTGGAGCAACTGACGCGCCTGATCCGGGAGCTGGAGCGCGAGTTGAACGCGCAGGCCTACGGCGGCAAGCTGATGTGCCGCGCGCTGTTCCTTCGCCTCATGGTGGAGCTTGGCCGCAACCAGCGCAGGGAGAGCTTTCTTCCCCTAGCGCCCGTGGAACCGGGGGATGGGAAGATGCTCGATATTCTGACATATCTGAACGACCATCTGGCGGAGGACATGAGCATCGACGCGCTCGCCAAGCGTTTCTACGTCAGCAAATACCATATGATGCGGCGGTTTCGCAAAGAGACGGGCTTCAGCATTCACGGATACGTTTCGGATAAACGCCTGCTGCTCGCGCGCGACCTGATCGCGCGCGGGGAATCCGCCACAGACGCCTGCTATCGCTGCGGGTATAAAAGCTATTCTTCCTTCCTGCGGGCCTATGTGAAGCTGTTCGGCTGCACCCCTACGGGCAGGCAAAATATCGCATCGGCGGAATATACGGTAAACGAATAGAGGAAGGAGACCGCCGCGCATCCTCCGTGCCGTTTGTGTTCCCAAAATAGCGAAAAAAGCATACTAATGGAACAGCCTAAAAATTCGAGGAGGTTTCTATGAGAAGGGCTGTATGTATTCTTTTATGCGCGCTCATGGCTCTTTCGACCTGCCTGCTGTGCGCCTGCGGCGGCGGTGAGAAGGAGCTTCGCAAGGTCACCCTCAACGAGGTTACCCGCTCCGTGTTCTACGCGCCGCTGTATGTGGCCATCAGCAACGGCTACATGGAGGAGGAAGGGCTCGACGTGGAGATCGTTACCGGCGGCGGCAGCGACAAGAGCATGACCGCGCTGCTCGCGGGCGAGGCGGATATCGCGCTCATGGGTCCTGAGACGGGTATCTACGTCACAAATCAGGGCGAGGAGGACCATCCGATTATCATCGCGCAGCTGACCAAGCGCGACGGCTCCTACCTTGTCGGCCGCGAAAGCGACCCCGACTTCAAGTGGGAGGATCTGGAGGGAAAGACCATCATCGGCGGCCGCGTGGGCGGCATGCCCCTGATGACGCTGACCTATGTGCTCAAGCAGCACGGGCTTGTTGCCGGCGAGAACATCGAAGTCATCACCAACATACAGTTCCCCCTCATGGGCGGCGCTTTCGAGAGCGGCACGGGGGATTACGTAACGCTCTTCGAGCCCACTGCCTCCGAGTTTGAGAAAGCGGGCAAGGGATTCATCGTTGCCAACGTCGGCCTCGAGTCCGGCGAGGTGCCATATACCGTGTTCATGGTGCGGCCGGAAACCATCAAGGAAGACCCCGACTTCTGCGAGGCGTTCGTGCGCGCGCTCTATAAGGCGCAGGTCTGGGTCTGGAGCGCGACCGACGAGGAAGTCGCGGCGGCTATGCAGCCCTTCTTCCCGGATTCGTCCATCGAGACGCTCGCGATGGTTGCCAAGAGCTACCGCGCCACCGACTCGTGGATGAAGGACCCGGTCATGACCGAGGATGCCTTCACGCGCCTGCAGGACGTCATCGAGGGCTCGGGCGAGTTGACCGCGCGCGTCGCGCTCGACGAGCTCGTCGACAACAGCTTCGCCGAAGCCGCGGTCAAGGGAAAATAACGGCTTTCGACCCCGCCTGCCCGGAGGAACGTTCCGATCCGCGGGCGGTTGCATAGAATGCGCAAGGGCTCCGGGATGGACGATTCCGGGGCCTTTGCGCGTTTTCGCAGTCCCTTTTGTTAGATTTGTGAATAG
>DATMYG010000254.1:0-8876 GCA_035561055.1 Clostridia bacterium
CGAGCGAATGGAACATGCCCGTCAGCCTCGTTTCCCCTCCGGACTTGATGGCGACGCTCGTGCGGGCAATCGCGGCCGTCGCGGGAACCCCGCCAAAGAAGGGCAGAAGGATGTTGCCCACGCCCTGCGAGACCAGCTCCCGGTCGGCGTCGTACCCTTCCTTCTTCATGCGCGCCGCGCTCGATGCGCAAAGCAGGCTTTCGATGAGCGCGAGCGCCGCGACGGAGAACGCGGGCGAAAGATATGCCGGGAGCTTGGCAAGCGAAACATCGCTCAATCTGAGGCGGTTGGAGAGCAGCAAGCTTTGCGGAATCTCACCGACCGTCGCCACGTCGGGCTTGAGGAGCGATACCGCAAGCGTTGCCGCGATGATCGCCACGAGCGAGGCGGGAACCCGCGCGCCCCATTTTTTCGGCCAGGCGAGCATGATTGCGATCGAGCCGACGCCGATGAGCGCGCTCGCCAGATTCACGTGAAATCCGAGCGTGAAATAGGAGCCGAGTTTCTGGAGTATGGATTCCCCCTGCGAGACAGTGCCGAGCAAGTTATCAATCTGTCCCAGCGCGATTACAAGCGCGATGCCAGAGGTAAAACCCGTGATAACGGGAATGGGGATATAATCGACCACCCGGCCGAGCTTGAACACGCCGCACAACAGCAGCATGACGCCCGCGATCAGGCAAGTGACGAACATACCGGGCATACCGTGCTTTGCGACGAGCGTAATCAGCACGGCCGTCATCGCGCCCGTCGGCCCGGAAATCTGGTAGGACGCGCCGGAGAGCACGCTCATCACGAAGCCGCCGATGATGGCGGTGACGAGCCCCGCTGCCGCGTCCGCTCCACTCGAAATTCCAAACGCGAGCGCGAGCGGCAGCGCGACCGCCGCAACCGTAACGCCCGCCATCAGATCCTTGACGAGCTTAGCGCCGCTGTATCCCGCGAATTCCCGTTTTAAGTCGCTTACATACTTACCGATCATATTCAACCCCCGATCTTACTCACAACAAGCATATATGCTACCACATTTTGACGGGAATTGGAACCATGCGGAGCAAGAATCCTGTTGAAAGCCGGAAAATAGACCCCTTGATAAAGTTTAGGCTCACAAAAAGGCCGCATGGAATTCCTCATGCGGCGCATGCGAATACGGCTAGTAAAAGGTTTATGCGTTTCGCCCGAGGTTGGCGCGGATTTCCAGATAACGCAGCGTCGCAAGCTCGCTCGGCTGTCCCTTTTTGCAGAAGGAAAGCCCGGCGAGCCTTTGGTTCGGGCGTTCAACGACGACCCGCCCATCAAGAAGCTTGGCCTCAAGCACGGCAAGCGCCTCGAGGAAGCGCGCGTCCTCCTTCGCCCTGTCGTAAAAAGAGAGGACGTAGACGTAAAAGAATAGGTTATATGTCGAAAAGGGATACGCGACCTGCATGAACAGCGTGCCGATGCCATAATGGCACGGGCCGAGTGGCAGCCGCGTCCTCCAGTGGGCAAGCAGGAATTCCACCGCGCGCTCAAGCGCTTCGCTATGGTTGACCAGGTCCGTATGCCGGAAGACGTCGAGCGCCGTAAGAGTGGGCCCCGGATTGGAAAATTCCGTTTCCGGTCCCCTCCCGAAGCTGAACTTGTTGCAGCGCCAGCCACCGTCCCCGTATTGGGTATCCAGCAGGTACGAGAAGGTCTTGCGGAGCCGCTCGTCCGCGGCATACCCGAGAAGGCACAGCGTCCGCGCGGCGCCGATCGTATGGCAGGGATAGATCGCGCCCTGCGGCGTAAGCTTGAAGCGGCCGTCCGGGCGCTGCACGGCGAAGATCAGCGCCGCAGTTGCGCGCAGCACGGGCTCGTCCGGGCCCATGCCCAGCTCCGCGAGCATCGCCGCGCACTCGAGCGTCGTAAACGGACTGCCCTTGATGAGGCTCCCCTCCGGAGTCGCCCAAAGCTCGCCGCCGTTACCGCGCCGCTTCGCCAGTAGCGTTTGGATATCGTCCTGATACCATTCCCGCATATGGGTTCCCCTCCCCTCATCCACATGCTATTCCCCCGCCCGTATCCCCAGGCGCAAATCGTCGAGTGTGGAGCCTGTCCGCGTCAAGCATATCACATATCCATAAAAACACAAAATATTGGAGACACGGTGCTTTATCCCCGCGCAGACCCGTCGCGCAGAGGCAGCAGATGCGCGTATGCTTCGATGTCGAACCCTTCCGCGGCGTTTCCGTTGGAGCGGGTCGAGACGGCCATGGTCAGCGAATTGTACACCGCCTCCTGCACGGCTTCGGCGGCCGCCTCAAACAGGGGATCGAGCTGCTCGTCGTCCAAGCGCGTAAACGCGGCTTTGCGCATACGGTGGCGGTCTACCAGGTTTTCTTCGCGGTTGGAAAAGGCGATGCAAAAATCCCCGCTCGAATGCGCAAGGTAGGAGCCTGTATAAGCAATGCCCAGTATGCCGCGTTTGGCAATGCGCTTGAGCTGACGCGCATCGACGGGCGCGTTTGTCGCCACCACGACCATGCAGCTGCCGGGCATGGGTCGTTCCTTGTCCGAGTCCCGCGAAAGCCGCCGCCCATAAATGTTGAGGTTGCCGTCGAAGTTGGTCTGCACGAGCGCGCCGACGACATAATCCTCCTCCTCGCCCGTCGCCCTGCGCGGTACGACGCGCGACGCTGTACCGATGCCGCCCTTGAAGCCGTAGCAGCGGGTTCCTGCACCCGCGCCGACGCATCCCTCCTCGACATGCTCGCCGAGCGCTTCGATGGCGCGGCGCACATGCTCCGGCCGGACGGCGCACGCGCGTATGTCGTTGAGCCCGCCGTCGTTCGTTTCGCCCACAAGCACATTCATGGACCAGTCCCCTTCGCCCATGAAGCCGAGCTGGTAATCGATGATACCCTGCAGGACCTGCGCCACGGAGAACGTATTCGTCAGGCCAATGAGGGATTCCACCGTCCCGAGCTCCTCCACCTGCACGCTGCCGGCGAGCTTGCCAAAGCCGTTGCCGACATATATCGCGCAAGGCGCGGGGTACTTGTACGGATCGCCCGCGTGTGGCTTGACGACCGTAACCCCCGTGCAGATAGGCTCCCGCTTAAGCGTACAGTGCCCCACGAGCACACCCGGCACGTCCGTAATGCTGTTCCGTTCGCCCGGTTCGAACCGCGCGGGGATCTCCATCCATTCGCGTATGCGCTTGCGCTGCGTCATAAATCTACCTCGATCGTTCTTTATTCATAGCTTCGCCCAACCTCCGGCTTCCCGGCGGTCATTGTGTGCTTACATCCGGTTATTGTATGTCAAAGCGTTTTTCCAATGACCGTGATTCCGCGCC
Organism: Clostridia bacterium; assembly: GCA_035561055.1. GTDB lineage: Bacteria > Bacillota > Clostridia > Christensenellales > CAG-138 > Phil1. Next base: position 3,320 of record DATMYG010000254.1, read on the forward strand.
CGGCGCCGGATGCCGCCTAACAACGCACCCAACCTACCCAAGGGCGTTTCGTGTATCATTATAATGGTGGGGCGGCGCGCACGCCATTGCAGAATGCGTATCGGCCACATGAAATACATTGCATTTCGTCCAACGCTGCTTTTATAATCCTGTACGGGAAGCGCGAGCGCGCGCGAGGCGGCGCCGGTGCGCGCGGAGCTACATCGCCTCCCGCGCGCAAAACGCCGAGGAGTTCGACGCGGACGCGGCCGTACGCCGGGCGATTCAATACATCGACGCACACTTTTTCGAAGATCTCACGGTCGAGGGTCTCGCAAAGAACGCGAAGCTGTCCAAATCCTGCTTCACGCGCAGATTCCTCGACATGACGAGCGCGCCGCCCAAGCGCTACATCGCCGAAAAGCGCATGCACGAGGCGCTCAGGCTCATCCATCAGAAGGAGCTTGCGCTCAGCCGCATCGCCGAGGATGTGGGCTATAAGGATTTTTCAACGTTTTATCGGAATTTTTATAAGACGACGGGAAAATCTCCCTCCGCATACAGGGAGGGCTTTGTCGAAAGCAACACCGACAGCGCGAGAAAGCGCTTCCAGCCATAAGAACGAAATATGCGCGGGTATTTACGGGTTATACATCCCAATAAGAACGGTATTGTATTGCGGCCGGTTCCGTCCGCTTAACGCGTAATTTGAACGATTAATTCGATCTCCACGGGAATGTTCATCGGCAGGCACGGCGCGGCGATCGCGGAACGCGCGTGCCGACCCGCATCTCCGAATACTTCGACAAACAGGTCGGATGCGCCGTCGATCACTTTAGGCTGATCATAGAATTCCGGCGACGATGCGACGAATCCCAGCAGCTTAACGATCGCGCTCACGCGGTCGAGGTCGCCGAGATACGCTTGAAGCAGGCTCAACTGATTCAGCGCCGCAAGCCTTGCCGCTTCCCTGCCCTGCTCGATCGACAGATCAACCCCCAGCTTGCCCGGATAAAGCACTTTTCCGTCCGCAACAGGACCCATCCCCGCCAGAAACAGCAGGTTGTCGACCCGGCGCACCGGGGTATAGTTGGCGATGGGCGCCGATGCGGGAGGAATTCGGATGCCCAATTCGCGCAGCCTCGCTTCAACGTTCATGTTTACCTTCCCTATATTCTAGCAGGCGTTCGTTCCGGATATTGTGGGCATGCGCAGGAAGCCTTCAGCATTCCCTGTGCTCCCCGGTCAGGATATCCTTCTTCAAATAAGCGATCGCCACGTCGATATCCCGGGCAAGAAGCGCATTGATGATATCCACATGAAAATCCATGCTCGGCTTGCGGTTGTCGCCAGAGTCAAGGTATTTCGACGGCCGCGCGATCGACATGGCCAAATGAAGAATATCGTTCGCCAAATACGCGTTTCCGGTCAGCTTCCCAAGTTCCCAATGGAACCGGGTGTTTTTCCCGTAACCATCGGTGACGCTGTCTTCGGAGCTGCCCATATAATCGTATAGGGTACGGATTTCTTCATCCTTTGCGTAGCGGATGACCAGCCGGATCGCCGCGGTTTCCAGGATATACCGCAGCTCGAAAATATCCTTGACCTCCTGATAGCTCAAGTCCTTGATGATGTAGCCAAAGCTGGGATAGCGCGTGATGTACCCCTCCTGGCAGAGCTGATTGAGCGCTTCGCGGACCGGGGTTTTGCTTACGTTCAGCTGGGCCGCGATGCTCTTTTCGGATACATGCTCGTTCGCATCGTATTCCTTGCTGAGTATCTTCCTTTTCAGCTCCTCGTAGACACTTTGGGCCAATGTCTTATATTGGGTCATCGGATGACTGCTCCTTTCTGACCTGCTTATGCTTTGCCAATCGTTTCAATCTGCGGCGCAACCGTCCCGGGCACCCCGGCCATCAGCAGCGCCAGAAGCATGACCGCCGACGCGCCTTTGTCCATATCGGCGGCGTCGAAGTACTCGTCCAACGTATGGACGCCTCCTCCGCTGCCCCCACATCCCATGGTCAGCCCCGGAATGCCCTTTCGTATCGCTTCCGCCGCGTTGGAGTTGGCCGAGGCGATGCGCAGCGGCTCTTCTATACCCATGCTCTGATAGATGGCGTAAAGGCCTTCCAGAAGCGGGCTATGCGGATCCTGCTGCGCGGGAGGGATGCTGCTGAGCACGTTTATTTGGCAGGTCACCCTCGGGTCGGCGGCCAGGGCGGAATTGGCGCTTTGGCGCTTTGGCGCCATGATGGGAGGCGGCGGCAGGACCGGCCGCAGGAACTGCCGCTCGTTTTCCTCGCTGCACGCGCCGGAAACCGCCTGTTCGATAGCGTGCCGCAGCGCGTCCAGATCGGCCTGCGAAAGGGCCTGCAACTCCGCCTGCACGCTCGCCGTCCGGCATACCTGCCCGGGTTTACTGCCGGCTTCCGTTTTTATGCCGGATACCGTCAGCGTGGTGCCATCCCGGAGAGGTATTTTTGAGATGTTCACCGCGGCGCGGGCGGCAGCGTAAGCCGCGTGCGAAACGTCGCCCCGACCGACATGGCCGCCCTGACCCAGGAAGGTGTATTCCAACTGCTGGCGCCCCATGCTGCCATAGACGAAATACCCGATGCCGTCGCAGTCGACGGAAATACACGCGTCAAAGGTGTTTTTACCCAAAAAATCAGCCATGCCTTTGAGGCCGACTTCCTCCGCGGTTATGCCGCAAAAGATCAAATCCCCCGCGGTTTTGATGTCTGCCGCGTCAAGGGCCCGGATTACGCTGAGCATGGCCGCAAGCCCGGAAGCATCGTCGTTGATGCCGGGCATATGCACGCGCGTGCCTTCAGTGCGGGGCTCCAGCGGGGTGTCGATATCGAAGACCGTATCGGTATGGGCGTCGATGGCGATTCTGGGGCCGCCGCCGATTCCCCTGCGCACACCCGTTACGTTACCGAAACCGTCGATGCGTACATCCTCCAGCGACAGCGCCCGGAAGCGCCCGGCCAAGTCCTGCGCCCTTTGCGTTTCATGAAAGGAAGGCGCAGGAATGCGCGCGATGGCGATCTGCTCGGCGAGCCTTAGTTCGTTATCCCGGGCAAGAAAGGAAACGGCCTTTGCAATTTCCGGATCGGACAACAGCGCGCCGCACGCCCGCCGTATGGACGGCCGGACTTCGTATTGCTCCAAACTTCAGACCTCCTCCTCGTTTTGGCTGCCGCGCCCACTCCCTGCGAATACAATCGGGGGCCGCTTCATCGGGCGCATGAAAACATCATGTCCCCGACACGGATACTCGGGCTGCCGTAGGCGTAATTCTTATTCATAAATTCGTGGTGTTCAATGTCGTTTGCTACGCCTTTGATATTCCGGAACAGATCCTGCATGTTCCCGGACATGGTCAGTTGATCGAACGCGCCCACGGGCCTGCCGGCTTCGTAAACGATGCCGCTGCAGATGATCTCGAATTGGCCGTTCGCCGGATTGACGGCGTGGATCACATCGTATGCGTCCGTTACAAGCATACCGTTTTCCATCCCCGCTATCAAGTTTTTTACGCTATCCGGCCCAGGTTTTATGAACAATCTTGTCGGCGTCGAACACACCAGCGCATTCCCTTGCGGGTTTGCGGGGCGTTCCAGGACGCCGCCCGCGGGAAGATCCATCCGCGTCGGTTTCGCGCGGTTCGCCCAGGTGGGCGGAAACGTTTGCCGGGGCCGAACGACGCACGCGGGATCGAACGGATAAATAGCCAGACCGGCGTTTACATGCGCGCCGACGATGCCCATCCAAGCCGTGAGCATCATCGCCGCGGCGACATCGCTCAGAAGCACCGCGTCCTGACTTCCTGAACGGACGGGGCGCGGCTCGAGAGCGGCCGCGAGGCCCCGGAGCGCGGCTTTCTCCCGCGCGCTTTGCGCGACATCCGCAACGTTCAGCTCCGACAGGGTTTTCGCATACACCGTCGTATTGGCCTGCGCGCGCCTGAGCGCCTGTCCCGCCAGCTCGATACCAAGAGACACGATATACAGCGATTCCTCGTATTCGTTATCGGCATTCATGGAATTCACGGTGTGGTAGGCGATCGAGCGCCGCCGCACGGAGCAACTCTTCACCGCGCTTACATTTTCAAGGCGCTGCGCGGCGGCTTCAAGCGCGACGCCGAATTCCGTCATGTCGTCGATGGAATCGTTCGGTTCGGCACAAGCGACGCGGACCGATCCTGCGCAGGAGATTGGCTTCCCGCCCCGCACATGCGCGGCGCACTGCGCCGCCGCAGCGACGAGCGCCGAGGGATCGTCGTCCAGCCGCTCCGTATAGACGCAGCCCGTGTTGCCGCCGACGCCCGCGCGCGCATAGAGCCATGCACGCGAAAAAGCCTCGCCTCCGGCCTGCGCGCCGCCGCAGATGCGCAGGGATACTTCGCTGTGCTTTCCCGCGTTGAATTCTACGGCCTCAACTCCATGGGGCAAACCGGTCAAAGCCTTCTGAAAACGATCCAAATCAATCATCCGAAAGCGCGCCTCCCTTTCCGCCGATCAGCATTTCCTCAATGCGGATGCGCGCACCCGACGTGGTAACGGGGCACAGGCCCGATTCGCCTCCGCAAAACATGCCGTTTTCGCCGTATTTCATCGCACGGCCCACGCGGTCGATTTTCAGCATAGCTTCATCACCCCGCCCCATCAGCATGGCCCGCTTTACCTGGCGGTCGAGGACGCCGTTTTTAATCCAGTACGCGGTCTGCGCGAGGATGGAAAAATCAACGTCACCGTTGCCGCCGCCCATTCGCGTAATAAACAGTCCCTGGGGGATGCCGCGGATCATTTCATCCGGGTCGTCCCCGCCGCAGGCCACGTACGTGTTGCTCATGCGCGCGGCAGGCGGCGTCGCGTAGCCCTCCCTCCTGCCGCAGGCATTGCGGGGCACGTTCAGCAGGCTGGACCCCATACGATCTGCGAGATAGCTTTTGAGCACGCCATTCTCAATGAGGACGTTCCTTTGGCGGGGCATGCCCTCGTCGTCGAATTTGCTGGAGCCGTAGCATCCGGGCAGCGTTCCGTCGTCGACGAGCGTAACTTTTTCGGAAGCGACTTTTTCACCGAGCCTATTAAGGAACACGCCGTTGTCGAGAAGCGGCTGATTCGTTTCGAGCTGGTGGCCGCAGCATTCGTGAAAGAACGTGCCGCTGGGGTTTCCCCCTTCTATCACGACCGGGAAGCGGCCGTACGGCGCTTCCGGTGCGCGCAGCGACGCGCGCATTTCGCCCACGGCCCGCAGGGCGCGGTCGATGTAGCCTTCATCCTGAAAGGCTTCAAACCCCGCAGGCCTCGTGAAGTCGACGAAATATCCGGTCGATTCGGTCTCGTTGGCCAGCGTGGGAAACACCCTGACGCGCGAGGACACGCGGCGGTCCTCGGCCCAAGCGCCTTCGCTGTTTGCGATCACCACGCGCTGGTCGTTGTCGTAATAATTAAGGTCGAGATTTTTCACGTCGCTGCCCGTAGCCCGGACGGCCCTGTCGGCTTTTTCGAGCAGCAAAATTTTTTCAAGATAAGCTACGCTTCCGGGATGCGTCGTTATCGGATTG
>DATMYG010000255.1:0-5193 GCA_035561055.1 Clostridia bacterium
GGCCTCGCACTCCTTGATGATGCGCCACGCCTTCGAGTAGGCCATGCCCATCTGCTGAGCCGCGGCGCGCAGGCTTTTCGCCTCGTCCACGCGGCCGAGAAGCTCGGCGATGCCGGGGCCGAAGCACTTCTCCCCCCGAAAAAGGCGGACGGTCAGCGTATATCCAAGCTTTTCCCCCATGGCGCGCCTCCGTTTTTTCTCAACTATAACATACCCGCGCGCAATTGACATGCGCCGCTCGCGCGACACATGGGTCGTGTGCGGGAAACCTCAGCGGAGCGGATCGTCGCCCTTCCCTGAGGCGCGCTTCTTCTTCCTTTGGGCGTACATCGCCTCGCGGATGACGGCGAGCACCTCGTCCGTGCCGTCCGCGAGCGCCTCGCCGCTCATGGCAGATATAAAGGAAAGCCTGCGGTCAAATAGGTCGTTCACCGCGTCGAGCAGGCTTTCGGGCGTGAGCTTTTCCTGCTCGAGGACCATGGCGTAGCCCTTGCGCGCGAAATACCCGGCATTCAGGATTTGGTCCCCGCGGCTCGCGGAGAGCGGCAGGGGGATGAGCAGCGCGGGCTTCGAGAGCGCGAGGAACTCGAACACCGCGTTCGCGCCCGCGCGGGAAACGATCAGCCCCGTCGCGGCGAGCACATCCGGCAGTTCCGGCCCCACGAACTCGTACTGGCGGTAGCCGGGCTTATCGCTTAAAGACGCGTCCGCCTTGCCCTTGCCGCAGAGGTGCGCAACGTCGAACGTGCGAAGGAGACTTTCGAGCGCGCCGCGCACCGCATCGTTCACGGCCTTAGCGCCGAGGCTGCCGCCCATGACGAGCAGCACGGGCTTCTCCCCGGAAAAGCCGAGGAAATCAAGCCCCTTTTCGCGCTTGCCAAGATACAGCTCCGGACGGATGGGGGTGCCGGTATGCACACCCTTTTCCCCCTCGTATTGCAGCGTGTCCTCGAAGGTGACGCAGATTTTCGTCGCGAACCGGGCGTTGATCTTGTTGGCGAGACCGGGCGTATAGTCCGACTCGTGCGTCACGACCGGCACGCCCTGCGCCCTCGCGGCGAGCACGACGGGCACGCTCACGAAGCCGCCCTTGCTGAACACCACGTCCGGCCTGACCTTGCGGATGACCGCCCCCGCCTCGGCGACGCCCGCGAGCACGCGGAAGGGGTCCGTGAAGTTCTTCCACGAAAAATAGCGGCGCAGCTTCCCGGAGTTGATCGCGTGGTAGGTCACCCCGGCGCGCCCCTCGATCATGCCGCGCTCGATGCCCTCCTTCGTGCCGATGTAGTGCAGCTCGCACCCCTCTGAAAGAAGCTGCGGGAACAGCGCGATGTTGGGCGTGACGTGCCCGGCGGAGCCGCCGCCGGTGAAGAGGATTTTCTTTTTCATGTGTGCCTTTCGGTGGGGGACGGCGTCCTCCTTGTTGCGTTGAAGCGGAAATTATTATATCACTCGGGTCTGGTTTATGCTATATTAGTATGATAGAATCGCTTGGAAAAGCGGCTTTTGCGCGGGAGGAACATCATGCGCGATTTCAGGGATTGCGACGCCCTTAAAGGCGCCGAGAGAATCGCGGCGCTCGCCTCAAGGCTTACGGTGCTCGGAGACGAGGCCGGGAGCCCTCTCGATGTGCTGCGTGAATTCGCCTTCTGCCTCGCCGTCGGCGACACGGCGGCGGCCTACCGGCTTTACCACGATCTTGCCCGCGCCCTGCTTCGCTGCGGCGCGCGCAGGGTCAGCGGCGATCTGTTCATGGATTATCTCCTCTCGCTCGTCGTCGAGCGGGAGCATCCCTTCGCCCTGATGGCGGCGGCGGGTCGGCTGGACGCGCCGGAGCAACTCGCCATGAAGGCCGACCTCGCGGCGCTGGGTGAGCTCGCCTCTCTCGCGAGCACGGACCTCGTGCGCATGGCGCTCGAGCGGCACCGAGATCTGCAGCAGCGCCCCCGCTACCCCAAAGACGATATTTCCGCCATGTCCACCGCGCTCTGGAGCGGCGCCGCGCCGCGCCCGGCCGCGCAGGAGGCGAAGGGGCCGGGCGGCCCGTCCGCAAACGCCGCGCTGCCGCCGGAGCACGAGTGGCTGCCTTGGCATTATGGCGAGCAGTCGCTCTCCGGCACGTGGGCCGTAGACGAGGCGCTCGAGGAAGTGTACCTGCGCCTTCTCAAATCGCCGGATTGGCGCGGCGCATGCGAGGATATCTGGAACCTTTTCGCGGCCTACGGCAGCGGGCTGTTCCTAAAATCCCGCGTATTCTTCGCAAACGGCGATTCGCTCCTGCCCGCCGAGAACGCGCCGTGGGTCTGCCCGGTGTCGTACTACGACGCTGAGAGGCTCAGGCTTACCGAAAGCGTCATCGCCTTCATGCGCGGGGAGAGCGCCTCCCATGCGCTGATCTACGGGCCCGAGGGCTCCGGCAAGACCGCCCTCGCGCTCAACCTTGCCGAGGATCTGCCGGAACTGCGCGTCGTGGTCGTGGATGACCCCGCGCGTACGGACGCGCTGAAGCTTATGGAAAAGCTGCGCCGCCAGCCGCTGCGCTTTCTATTGCTGCTCGACGGCGTGGACGCGGACTCCTACGCGTCGAAGGTGCTCCTGTGCGCCTGTAGCCGCGGCGGGCTGCCGCAGAACGTGCTGCTCGCCGCAACCTCGAGGGAGCCGGGCTCTTTGGGGGCGTTCCCCCTAACGATCGAGATGAAATACCCGCGCATTTCGGATTTCATCGACATCGTATGCGAGCTTCTTGAAACTAAGGACGAGCCGTTCGACCGTCAGGAGGTCAGGAACCTCTGCGTCGACCTTCAAGTGGACGCGCGGGAAAAGCTCTCCATGACCGCCGCCGTGGCCGCCGCAAACAAATATACCGCTTTGAAAAAGCGTTAGGAAAGGTTTTTATGCAAGTCTACAACACCATGGCCAGAAAAAAGGAGGAGCTTGTGCCCCTCACCCCCGGCGTGATCCGCATGTACGTGTGCGGGCCGACGGTATACAACTTCTTCCACATCGGCAACGCGCGCCCCTTTGTCGTGTTCGACACGCTGCGCCGCTATCTCGAGTACAGAGGCTACAAGGTAATCTTCGCGCAGAACTTCACCGACATCGACGACAAGCTCATCAACCGCGCCAACAGCGAGGGCACCACCGTGCCCGAGGTCGCCGAACGCTACATTAAAGAGTATTATGCCGACGCGGACGCGCTTAGTATCGAGCGGGCGACGGTCAACCCCCGCGCCACGGAGCACGTGGGGGAAATCATCGCGCTTGTGGAGACCCTGATCGAGCGCGGCCACGCCTATGCCGCGGACAACGGGGACGTATACTTCTCCGTCAGGAGCTTCCCCGGCTACGGCAAGCTTTCCGGCCAGTCGGTGGACGACCTCGAGAGCGGTGCGCGCATCGACCCGACCGAGCACAAGCGCGACCCGCTCGACTTCGCCGTCTGGAAGGGCGCGAAACGCGGCGAGCCGTACTGGGAATCCCCCTGGGGCAAAGGACGCCCGGGCTGGCACATCGAATGCTCCGCTATGAGCATGAACATCCTCGGTGAAACCTTCGACATCCACGCGGGCGGTCAGGACCTCGTCTTCCCGCACCACGAGAACGAGATCGCCCAGAGCGAGGCCGCCACGGGCAAGCCCTTCGCCCGCTACTGGATGCACAACGGCTACATCAACATCAACAACGAAAAGATGAGTAAGTCCCTGGGGAACTTCCTCCTTGTGCGCGACATCGCCAAGGAATTCGACCTCGAGGCCGTGCGGCTCTTTCTTTTGAGCGCGCACTACAGGAACCCCGTCAACTTCTCGCGCGAGCTCGTCGAGCAGGCCCAGACCGCGCTGGGCCGCATCAAAACCGCGCGCGAGAGGCTTGACGACGCCATGGGAAAGCCCGTCGGCGCCCCGACGCCCGAGGACGCGGCTTTCCTCGCCGCCGTGCCGGAATTCCGCGCGCGCTTCGAGGGCGCCATGGACGACGACCTCAACACTGCGGACGCGCTGGGCGTATTCTTCGACTTCGCGCGCGCCGTGAACGCTTTTGTGAGCGAGCCGCGCGGTAAAGAGGCGCTTGAGGCCGCCGACCGGCTCATGAAGGACGTGTGCGAGGTACTGGGTCTTTTGCAGCATGCTTCCGGGGAGGAGTTCCCCAAGGAGGCGTTAGCGCTTCTCGAGGAGCGCAAGGCCGTCCGCGCCGCGAAGAACTGGGCGCGCGCCGATGAGATACGCGAGCAGCTCAAGGCGATGGGCTTCTCCGTAGAGGACGGCAAGGACGGCGCAAAGCTCAAAAGAATCTGACGATCGATGCCGCGGCCGCGCCGTCCCCTGGAAGTTTGTGCCCAAACGGTTAACATTGTTTGAATTTTGAGCCCCCGGGGGTTTATTCCGACCCTTGGAATGGTATCATATCAATACTTGGAAACGGAGAAGCTTTATGGATTACCTGACAATCTCACGGCTCCTGGCGGACGACGCCGCTTCGGCGACAGATCCGGCCGCCGCCTCCTCCACGAACCTCATGATGGTGCTCTTCAAGGCCGCCATCGCGGTGTACCTGCTGGTGGTGGCAATCAGGGGCAAGGGCAAGCTCATCGAGAACCAGTTCCCCAAGTGCCCGCCCAAGACTTACCGCCTCGTGATGCGGCTGCTCAGCGCCTTCGCGGCGCTCGTCATCCTCGCCAACAGCGCCTTCGAGTTCCTCTCGGGTACGGCTTACGGCGCGATGCTCCCGCTGACGGCGGAACAGTACGGCACGATCAACACCGTGCTTTGGGCAGTCGGCCTGGTGGGCCTCTTGGCGCTCATCGTCGTGAACATCCTTCTTACCGACCGCAAGGCCATGGAGGAAGCGCGCAAGAAGCAGGATGAAGCCCGCCGTTCGGGCAGCCGGGGCGACCCGCTGCGCGCGGCGTTCGTCTTCGACGAGGAGGATGAGAAACAGGGCGAGTTCGCCCGCAAATCAGGGGAAGAGGAAGCTCGGCAGGGAGACCCGAAGGGCCAGGCCTGATCCGTACGGCTGACTCCCGAAAGAAAGGGATACACCTAATATGAAGAAAACACTCCGCATACTCGCGGCCGCGCTCACGCTCACCATGCTGCTTACGCTTCTGCCGGCGGCCGTGCTCGCGGAAACCGTCACCGGCGTCACGACCGCAGCCTGTTACTTCCGCGTCAGCTCGGACAATACCTCCGCGAAGGT
>DATMYG010000256.1:0-7630 GCA_035561055.1 Clostridia bacterium
TGCAGGTCGCCGAAGAACGAATTCTTGTGCCCGGAGAACGGGAAGATGCCCGCGGGGACGGGGATGCCCACGTTGACGCCCACCATGCCGCCGTGCGTGCGCAGCGAGAATTCCCTCGCGTAGTGCCCGCTCTGCGTGTAGATGACCGAGCCGTTGGCGAACGGGTTCGCGTTCATGACGGCGAGTCCCTCTTCAAAATCTTTCACGCGCTTGATGCATAATACCGGCCCGAAGATTTCGTCATGGCCGACGGTCATGTCCTCGGTCACATGGTCGAATATCGTCGGCCCGAGATAGAAGCCCTTCTCATAACCGGGCACGGTGACATTGCGCCCGTCGAGCACAAGATTTGCGCCCTCTTCGATGCCCTTACCGATCCAGCGCACGACCGATGCGCGGTGTTCTGCCGTCACGAGCGGCCCAAGGGTCGAAGTTTTGTCGTACGCGGGGCCGATCTTCAGGCCCTTCGCGTATTCGGCGAGCAGGCTGACCAGTTCGTCCGCGACCGACTCCTGCACGGCGATGGCGGGTAGCGCCATGCAGCGTTCGCCCGCACAGCCGAAGGAGGAGTTGATGATGCCCGCCGCCGTGCGGGAGAGCGCGGCGTCCTCCAAAACGAGGCCGTGGTTCTTCGCTTCGCACAGCGCCTGGACCCGCTTGCCATGCGCGGCCGCGGTCGAGTAGACGTGCAGGCCCACGGAGGTGGAGCCCACGAAGCTCACGCCCTTTACGTCCGGGTGCGTCAGGAAGGTTTCGGCCTCGTTTCTCGAACAGGTGACGAGGTTGATGACGCCGTCGGGAAGCCCGGCCTCCTGCCAGAGCTCGCATAGACGCATGGCCGTCATCGGCGTCATAGAGGCGGCCTTGATTACGAGGGTGTTGCCCGTCGCCACACAGAGCGGCGCCATCCAGCCCATCGGGATCATGCCGGGGAAGTTGAAGGGGACGATTCCGGCGAACACGCCCACCGGCTCCCGATAGAGCACGGTATCGTAGCCGGTCGAGGTGTTCATGAGGCTCTCTCCCATCATCAGGGAGGGCACGCCGCAGGCGAGCTCCACGGGCTCCTTGACCTTGAGGATGTCGCCCTGCGCCTCGCTCCACACCTTGCCATGCTCGCGCGCACAGATGTCCGTGAGCTCGTCCATATGCTCCACGACGAGGTCGCGGAAGCGGTAGAGCACCTGCACCCGCTTCATGACGGGCGTGCGCGACCAGGGGAGGAACGCTTCCTTCGCGGCCTGTATCGCGCCTTCCACCTCGGCAAGCGTACAACGGGGTGCTTTGGCCTGCACAAGGCCGGTGCTGGGGTCGTACACGTCCATGTACGCACCGCTTTGCGTGTCGAGCCATTTTCCGCCGGAAAAGTACTTCAACTTCCTGATTTCGCTCATCTTTCCACTCCTGTTCTGTTGATTCTGTTCTTTCAGCCCGCGCCGGCGGGCATATCGTCCTTCTTAACAGGCCACAGCTGGTCGGCCTTTTTGCCCGTGAGCAGCTCGAAGTCCGCGATTTCGTCCCCGGAGAACGAGGAGATCGGCTGTCCCTTCCTCAGGCGCTTCACGCCGTCGATCACGCGATCGAAGCGCCTGTTGTCGAGTTTATAACGAAACGCGAAATAGAGCGCGGCAAGCAGGAATACAATGGGGATTACGACGAACATCCACTTGATCGTGTTGCCCACGTCGGACTGCGCATAGGCGGCGGGGTCGAAGCCCGCGCTCGCGCGCGCCTGGTTGTATGCGGTCTGGTCGAAGCCTGCGAGCTGCAGCCCGAAGCCCATGACCAGCACCGCCGCGCCTGAGGCGAACTTGCGCATGAAGGTCGTAAAGCCGCTGTAAATGCCCTCGCGGCGCTTGCCCGTAATCAGTTCGTCCACGTCGCAGGTGTCCGAGAGCATCGCCCAGGTCGCGAGGTTGCCTGCCGCCGCGCCCACGGCGATGAGCACCGAAAGCGAGAGGATTACCCAGAGGGGCGTCGCGCTCGACACGAAGGCGAAGCAGACGGAGGCCGCGACCCATATGGGGATGCCGACGTAGAGCGGATAGCACTTGCCTTTCTTCTGGGCGAGGATGTTGTGCAGGAACATGAACAGCAGCTGGCACACGAGCAGCACGCCCATGACCACCTCATAATTCTTATACTGCAGAACGACAATGTCAATATAAAAGATAAAAAGAGCCAACAAAAGGTCGATCGCGACCTGTATGAAAATGAAGACGCCGAGGAACACGCGGTACGTTTTGTTGTTGAAGACGGAAAACCATTCCCTGATCGAGAAGGGCTCGGGCTCCGGCAGATCCTCGCGCTCCTTGGTGCCGAGGAAGGTGAAAAGCCAGCCGAGCGCGAAGATCGCGCCGAACACGAGGCCCATCGCGAGGTAGCCGGGTTTCTGCGCGGGGCCGTTGACACCGCCGCCGATGGACTTGATGAGGATGCTCGGCACGACGGCCGCGAGGATCGCCGTGCCCGCGGAGAAGGCCATGCGCGTCGCCGTGAAGCGCGTACGCTCGTTGTAGTCAGACGTAATGTCGGGCAAAATCGCGTTGTAGGGCACCATCACGACCGTGAACGCCGCGTCGAGGAACATGTAGGCGAAGATGTAGTAGAAGACCTTGAGCGTGATGCTCTGCATGCCGAACGAGTACCAGAGCATCACGAACGAGGCGAACACCAGCGGGATGCCCACGAGGAAGTAGATGCGCCGCCTGCCGAAGCGCGAGCGCGTCTTGTCGGAGAGGTTTCCCATGATGGGATCGGTGATCGCGTCCCAGATCCTGCCCACGAAGATCACCGTGGACGCGAGCACGACGGGCATTCCCTCGACGAGCACGAGGAAGTTCATAAACAGCATGCTGAATATCAGGAAGGACCCTCCGCCATAGATATCGCCGCACGCATAGCCGAGCCGTTTCTTCAACACAGTGCGTTCCTCCTTGTATTCTGTTTTTTAGCGCGGTATAAAAGCCGCTTTGCGGCTAATCCCTGAAGTAACCGAGATGTTCCGAAAGCTTTTTCGCGGCGTTCGTCACGTCGCGGGCGAGGCGCTCGATCCTCTTTTCGCCGGAAATCCTGCTGCGCGGACCGGAGATGCCGAGGCTGTAGGGAACGGCGCCGAGGTTGTTGAAGATGGGCGCGGCGATGCAGATAACGTCCTTGTTCATTTCGCCGTCGTCGAGCGCGTAGCCGCGAAGGGCGACGGCGTCCAGCTCGCGCCTGAGCGTTTGCGCGTCCGTAATGGTCTTTTCCGTGAACGCCTCGAAGCGCAGGCGGGAGAGGATGTCCTCCCTCTGCTGCGCCGGACGGAAGGCGAGCAGGCACTTGCCCACGGAGGAGCAGTGCGCGGGCTCGGCGTTACCTATTTTCGCGTGCACGGCGAGGCGGGAATCCGTCATCACCTGCTCGATGACGACGGCCGCGTCGGAGCTGAACATGCACAGGTGCGCGGATTCGCCGGTCGCCTCGACGAGCCTTGCCATATGCGGCCGCGCGACGGGGAGGATGTCGAGGTTCCTGACGAACCGGTCGGATAGGCGCAGGATGCCCGGCCCCAGCCTGTACTTGGCGGTATCCTTATCCTGGGATACCATGTTGGCGGTTTCGAGCGTTTCGAGGATGCGAAACGCCGTGCTCTTGTTGACGCCGAGTTCTTCGGCAACCTCCGTTACGCCCGCCGCGACGCGCTTTGAGAGGAACACCAGCGCGGCCGTGCCCCGCTCGAGAGACTGGATCATATTGTTCCCTCACTGAATCCCTCGAAGTAACGGTAGCCATTCTCGGCGATGATCCTTGCGAACGGCTCGTGCGAGAGCGTGCGTCTGACAATCTCAAGGTCGAGCGCCGCCACGATCTCGTCGAACGGCCTGTGCGCTGCCCGGGACACCATCCGGAGCGTCTCTCGGCTCTGTGCCTGACTCGCGCTCCTATGCGGCGGGAAGCCGCCGCCAGGAGCCTTCTCGAAGAGCTTCTCGAAGACGCAGGCGAGGTTGACCTCGCCTGCCCAGCCGTAGCCCTTGTTGAGCGCGAGGGACACGCAGTTGCCCGCGTTGATCTGCGAAAACAAGAACGCGTCGAGCGGGTCGACTAGAAGCCCGCATGTCACCCCGGGATACTGTAAAACGGAGTTCAGGAAACCGATCCCTGTGCCGCAGCCGCCCACGATCAGATCGACCGCGTTGAGGTTCAACAGCGCCGCCGCGATGAACCCCGTGTGGATGTACGTCAGCTCCGGCCCGCCGCCCTCGCCGTTCATGCCGGCATTAAGGACCTCGTGGCCGAAGGGACGCAGCGCGTCCAATATGGCCGCGTTGCGCTCCCGCGCGGACACCTCGCTGACGACTGCGATGCGCATATTAATTCCTCCTTTGCATGGCCCGTTTAACGGCCTGTGCGATGTTCCCGGCCGTCAGGCCGAATTTTTTCATTAAATACTCCTGCGTGCCGATCTCGCCGAAGCTCTCCTTCACGCCGATCCTTTCCATCGGAACCGGGCAGCGTTCGCCCAATACCTCCGCGACCGTGCTGCCGAGGCCGCCTATGACGTTATGGTTCTCGGCCGTGACGACCACGCCGCAGAGCCGTGCCGCCTCCTTGACCGCGTTCGCATCGATAGGCTTCACCGTGTGCATGTCGAGCACGGTGATCTCGACGCCCTCCGTGCGCAGCAGTTCCGCCGCGACGAGCGATTCGTATACGAGGATGCCGCAGGCGATGACGGCGGCGTCGCGCCCGTCCCGCAACTTCTTCGCCTTGCCAACGGTGAACGTTTCGTTCTCGCCGTAGACGCGCATGAGCTTCTTTCGCCCGAAGCGCAGGTAGAAATTGCCGTAGACGTTCGCCGCGTGGTGCACGAGGTACGGCAACATCGCGCCGTCCGCCGGCTCCACGACGGTCATATCGGGGATGCAGCGCATGATGCCCATGTCCTCGAGGGGCATGTGCGTACCCCCGTTGACTGTCGCGGTGATACCCGCGTCCATGCCCACGAGCTTGACGTTCAGCTTCTGGTATGCACAGGAAAGGAACGTCTGGTCGTACGCGCGCCGCGACATAAACGTGCCGAACGCGTGCACGAACGGCACAAACCCCGTGGAAGATAGCCCCGCTGCAACGCCCACCGCGTTCGCCTCCATGATGCCGCAGTTGATCGCGCGTTCCGGGTATGTCGCGTAGAAGGGCGCCGTGCCCATAGACGCGCTCGTGTCCGCATCCATTACGACAAGGCGTGGATTTACTTTGGCTTCCTCAATCAGCGCCTGGCAGTAGCGCGCACGCATTTCAACGGTATCCTGTTCCAAACAAAGCGTGCTCATCGTGCGTCCTCCCAAAGCCTGCGGTCGATCTCGCGGCAGGCTTCCTCCGCCATGTCGGGTGTAATCGTCATGTAGTGGTTGAACGCGGCTTCTTCCGCGAAGCGGCAGCCCTGTCCCTTTTCGGTATCGAGGATGACCGCCGCGGGGCGGCCGCAATCCCGCGCTTTCGTGAGCGCATCGAGGATCGAGGCGCAGTCGCGCCCGTCCGCCCCGAAGGTCACGAAGCCGAACGCCTCAAACTTTTGCGCCAGATCGAAGCTGCGGCAGATATCCGCGACGTAGCCGTCGAGCTGGCGCTTGTTCGCGTCCACGAGAAGCGCTACGTTGTCGAGGTTTCGGTGCGCCGCAAACTGCACGCCCTCCCAGACTTGGCCTTCCTGGAGCTCCCCGTCGCCCACGATGATGTACACGCGGCTGTCAAACCCCTTCATGCGCAGGCCGAGCGCCGCGCCGAGCCCCAGCGACATTCCCTGCCCGAGCGAGCCCGTGCTCAAATCGACGCCCGGCGTTTTAAGCCTGTCGCAGTGGCTGGGGAGGAGGGTGCCGTCCGCGTTGAGCGTCGCGAGAAGCGCGGGATCGAAGTAACCGTGGTACGCGAGCGCCGCGTAGAGCGCGGGACCGCAGTGGCCCTTGCTGAGAATCAGGCGATCCCGCTCCTCCAAATCCGGACGTGCGGGATCGACGCGCAGCACCGCCCCGTAGAGCACGGCGAGCGCCTCGCAGATGGACATGCTGCCCCCGATGTGGCCGTAGCCCGCCGAAGCCATCGCGCGGATGGTGAGCTTTCTTATTTCCGCCGCCGCGGTTTTTAACCGGATGATATCCATTTGCCGCCTCAACTCCGTTTTCCGAAGATGCCGAGCGCGCCGCGCTTTTTCTTCAATGCCTTGTCCTCGTACTCGTCAAGGAAGATTTCGCGCCTCTGTCTCGAGGAATCAATGGCCGCGAGCGCGAACTTCAACACCTCGCGCCCTCGCTCGCCGGAAAGCACAGGTTCGCGGTCGAGCTTGATCGCCTCGATGAAGTCATACGTGGAGTTTTTGAACGAATCCGCCCAGTCCGAGGACATGTCGCGGTATTCGGTAATCTTCCCGTCGCGGTACATCACGACCGGCGCAATTTCGGGCATCATGGCCGCGGTGCAGCGCGTGACCCAGATGACGCCGCGCGTGCCCGTCAGTTCCAGCCGCTCGTCGCAGGTATAGTACTTGCTGTTGACGTACATGTCGGGCGAGTCCACGATATCCATCACGCCGTACTGCTTGCCTGACCTGTGCTTCCACATGACCATCGCGGGGCAGTCCTGGTATACGCCGGGGAGGACGGGGGAGCAGTCGATCCACGCCTTGACCTTTTCCACAGCGCCGAACATATGCATGATGAGCGAAAACTTATGATAGCCGTCGTCAAATACGAGCGGCCCGCCGCCCGCGAGCGTGTCGTTGAGCCGCCAGAGCCACGACGCCGCGTCGACCGGCCAGCCCGTCGCACATAGGTTTTCGCCCGTATCCTTTGCCGCCTGCTTCACGCGCTGCTCAACGCCCGGCCGGTTGGCGGAGCACAGACCACCGTTGTTCATTTTGTAGCGCATGGACACCGGCGCGCCGATCTCGCCCGCGTCGAGCATTCGTTTAGCGAGCTGGTAGGGCGGGTAGAACACGAAATTCTCGAACACCTTGAGCTTCACGCCGTTGTGCTTTGCAGCGTCGATCATCCTGTCGCACTCGGCGAGATTGAGCGCCATGGGCTTCTGCACGGAAACGTGCTTTTTCGCCTCGCATGCGGACACGGCATTTCGCAGTGCAGATGGTGCGGCACGAGCAGCTCCACCGCGTCCACCTCGGGGTCGGCAAGCACCGCGGCGTAGTCGGAATAGACCTTCCGTGCGCCGAATTCCTTCGCAAACTCCCGCGCTCTGGCCTCGTTCTTATCGCACACGCCGTAAAGCTCCGCGTCCGGGTGGTCCTCATATCCCGGGGCGTGCAGCGTCGCGATGCGCCCGCAGCCGATAATGACGAATTTGAGCTTGCCAGACATACCGTTCTCCTTTCCTTGGCGATCAGACGGTTTCCTCACTGCGCGCGCGCTCGTAGGCCGCGCGAAGCGCCGCTTCGTACTCCGGTATCGGCACGTCCCACCAGCCGTAAGCCTTGCCGCCGCTGTTGGGGTAATCGCGGCATACGTCCGCATGGATCAGGTATGGTGCGTTCGCCGCGACCGCGCGCGATATGGTGCCTTCGCATTCCTCAGCCCTCGAGATGCGCTCCGCCCGGACGCCGAACGCCTCGGCGATCTTTACGAAATCCGGCGAATAGGGG
>DATMYG010000257.1:0-9716 GCA_035561055.1 Clostridia bacterium
TTCACGCGAAGGCCGCCGTCGAGCGCGAGCAAATCGGCGTCCGCACCCGGGGCCACGACGCCCTTGACGCCCGCGAGCCCTATGACGCGCGCCGGGTTCTCCGTAAAGAAGCGCAGCGCCGTTTCGAGCGCGAGCCCTTCCCGCGACACCATACGGCGAAGCTCGTACAGAAGCGTAGCGGGCGTCGAATAGGTGAGGCGGACGCAGGAGCCGTTCTCGTCGAACGCGGGCATGCTGCCGCCGCCGTCGCTGGACATGGTCACGCGGGCGGGGTCAGCCCCTTGATTCAGCGCGGAGCAGAGGGCGGCCGCGGTACCCGCGACACTGCCGGGCATATCCGCCGTGAAATCGATGGTGCCGCCCATTTTATTGAAGCGCACGGCCTCGGCCACGAGCTCCGGCGAGCGGCAGCAGTGTGTGGGCACAAAATTCTGCGGCGGCACGTCGGAAAGCTCCATCGCCTCGAACAGCGGCCGGAGCCTGCGCTTGGAGGCGCCGACGTGCAGGATCACGATGCCAGGCTTGCCGGAGAGCATCCCGCCGATGCGCGTCTGCGTCGCGAGGCGCGCGAGCTCCTCCCCCGTCACGCCCGAGCTTCTGTGGTCGGAGATGGCGAGTTTCACGCCGATGGCCTTGTCGATGAGGGCGATGTCCCGCATGACGTCCCCGGTCAGCGTCGGCGAAGGGAAACAATAACAGCCGGTGAGCATCCGGGTCGTAACGCCCTCCTCTTCGAGGGCGCGGCATTTGAATAGAAGGTTCTCGAGACTGCGCGATACGCCGTCCGTCCCGAGCAAGCCCAGCACGGTGGTCACGCCGTTCGCAACGAGCTCGCTCATACGGATTTCGGGCACGCGGGAGGTCGGACCCTGTTCCCCGCCGCCTCCGGTGACGTGCACGTGCATATCGACGATGCCGGGGCATACCGCGGCGCCGTTGAGATCGAGTGTCTCCACGCCGGGCAGCGCTTCCCATGATGAAAGATCGGGCTCGACGAGGTGGATTTTGTCGCCGAGCACCAGGATGTCGCGCCTCCCCAAGCGCGCGGGCGCGTAAACGTCGCAATTCTTCCAGAGTTTAAGCATGATTCCTCCTGTTTTCAGGCCGACGCGCCGCAAAGCGGCGCCAGACGGATTTCTTTATAATAAATGAATATCGAAACCTTGCGCGCGTCGCGCGCTCACTTGCCGTCTTCAGCGGTATGCCCGCTGCTCATGAAGTCGACGACGTCCTGCTCCTCGGCCAAAATCGCGTCGAAGCGCGCGCCCATTTCCACGGCCATGCAGGAGGTCAGGATATTGATGAACGAGACGGTCGCGACCTGCGAGTTGTAGAAATACCGCGCGGAGGTCTTGCACAGGAACAGGTCGATATCCTCCGCCGCCGCGGGGGATTCCGGACTGTCCGTAATGGCGAGTATGGGCGTGCCGCGGTAGCGGCAGAAGCTTGCGACGTTGTAAATGGGTACGTAATAGGGCGGGAAGGAGAGCAGGATAACATAATCCGTCTTCCTCAGCCGCGCGAGCACGGTCTGCACCGTGTCGCTGTCGCCAAGCTTGACGCTGCCGGCTTTGACGCGCAGGAAGTTCAGCCGGTAGCACAGGTAATCCGCGAAAATCTTGGTGGCGTCGTGCGCGAAAACCAGCACCTCGTCCGCCTCGAGCAGTCCCCGCGCACAGGCGAACATACGCTCCGCGTCGAGAGAAGCGACCATGTCGCCGAGATTTCGCATGTCGTCCGCGCAAATGGCGCGCAGCTTCTCCCGCGGCTCCCCCGGCGCGCGGTCCTCCGCTTTTTCAAGGAAGGAGGGTGGCGAATAGGAGTGCAGCGCCTCGCGCATGTGCACGCGGAGCGCCTCCTTGAGAGAAACGAAGCTGTCGTATCCCAGCGCCTTGCACAGCCGCAGCACTGAAACCTCCGAGGCACCCGCCCGGCGGCTAAGCTCCTTGAGGGAAAGAAAGGATATTTCCTCGGGCGCGCCGAGTATGTACTCCGCAATGGAGCGCTGCTTTTTCGTCAGGCCGCCGAGCCGCGCGCGGATGTGCTCAAGTTCGGGCATGTCTCCTCCCCATGTAAAGCGATTACTTTATATTCTAAAGCACCAGCGCGCCAAAATCAAGGCGTTCCTGCGAGAAAATCACGTCAAATTACATCTTATTCATTCCGGAAGCGTATAGATCATCATAAAAATGCCGAGAAAAACAAAGTTTTCACTTTACTTTGCCTAGGCGGTGTAGTATCATGATACAAAACAGGGCGTGTATGTTTACCATGCAAAATTAAAAAGAGGAGAGCAAAACGACATGAAGAAGATCATTGCGCTGTTGCTGGCCCTTACCATGGCGTTGGCTATGCTGGCTGGCTGCGGTGGCGCCCCCACCGAGGAAACCGATGGCGCGAACGTGACTGCACCGGGCGGCGAAAACACCCAGGCCCCCGTCGCGACGCCGGAAGTCACCTATCAGGACACCTACAAGACGACGTTTTCGTCTAGCATCACGACCATGAACCCGTATACCATCGAGACAGCGTCGGATTACTGGTTCTCAGCCAACTTCCTCGACGCGCTGCTCGAGACTGACAAGTACGGCCAGTTCGCCCCCTGCATGGCCGAGAGTTGGGAACACAACGAGGACTACACCGTTTGGACCTTCCACCTGCGCCAGGATATCCCCTGGATCGACTGCAACGGTGAGAAGACCGAGTTTGTCGTCGACGCGGAAGACTTCGTCGCCGGCATGCGCTATGTCGCCGATCCCGCCAACGCCGCAAACGGCTTCGGCACCATCCGCAACATCATCGCGGGCTTGTACGATTATTATTACCTCCTTTCCGACATCGACGACGGCACCGTCACCGATATGACCCGCGAGGAGGCGCTCGCCACCTTTGACACGGCCGTGGGCATCAAGGCGCTGGACCAGTACACCGTCCAGTATACGATGGATCACCCCTGCCCGTTCTTCGATTCCTTCGGCCAGCAGGACCTGCTGCTGCCCGTGGAGCAGGCGTTCCTCGATACGGTCGGCGCCGAGTACGGCACGGACAAGGACAAGATGCTCTACAACGGCGCGTACTACGTATCCACGTGGGATCGCGACAAGCAGATCGTCATGACCAAGAACCCCTATTACTGGGATGCCGAGAATGTGAATGTCACCACGCTCAGCTTCGAGTATGTGGCGGACAGCAGCACCTCCGTCGAGATGTTCAAGCGGGGAGATATTTCCAGGGTCAACCTGAACTCCGAGGATGTCACCGCCCTCGCCGGCTCCGAATGGGAACAGTACGTTTACCTCTCCGACAAGACGCCTGTCACCTACTGGTTCTCCTTCAACTTCGCGACCCGCAACCCCGAGCTTGCCGCGGCCGTGCAGAACGAGAACTTCCGCAAGGCGCTCTTCACCGCCATCGACGCGGTGACGCTCTCCGCGATCTACGAACCTAAGAACCCCGAGTTTTTCACGCGCTACACGCTGCTGCCCGAGAACTGCATGTTCGATTCGGACGGCACGGATTACACCGATTACGGCCGCCTGAAGGACTATAAGAACACCGATCCGTTCAACGCCGAGCAGGCCAAGGCCTACATGGTAGCCGCCATAGCGGAGCTGTGCGAAGCGGACGGCGTGACCCTCAAGGGCGTCACCCCCGGCACGGTCGACATGCTGCCCATCAACGAATGGGACGTCGACGGCAAGCTGCCCATCGACATCGTCTACTCCTCCGGCACGAGCGAGAGCGAGATGAAGAAGGCCGAACTGGTCAAGAACATGCTCGAGACCTACATCGGCAAGGAATATGTCAACATCATCCTCGGCTTCCCGGCCAACGACTTCAGTGCCGAGGTGTACGATCTTGGCAACTGGGACCTCGTGGACGACAGCTACAGCTTCCGTTACGCGGACCCGTCCTCCAACCTCGACCGCTGCACGAGCGATTACGACATCACCTACAGCACCTACAGCATCCCCGAGTATGACGCGATGATCGCCGCCGCCGACGGAATCTACGAGATCAAGGCACGCTACGCCGCGTTTGCCGACGCCGAGTGCTGGCTGCTGGATCATGCCTACATCAAGCCCTACATGACGGGCGGCGGCTCGTACTGGATGACCTACATCGTCCCGTTCACCACCCCGGGCGGCGGCTTCGGGCGCAGCCAGTACAAGTTGAAGGGCGCGCTCATCCAGACCACCCCGGTCACCAACGAGCAGTATCAGGCGCTTAAAGCGCAGAACGAGGCCGAACGCGCGGCCCTTGGCGGAAATTAACACAGAATAAGCCGGTTTGAGGCGCGGGGGGACGGAACGACCGTCCCCCCGGCCGAATCCAAACCCATATCGTAATAAGAAGGTGGCCTATGACGCGTTATCTGCTCTCAAAGCTTGGCCAGGCGGTTGTCACCATCGTGCTGGTGATGCTCGTGGTCTTCACGCTCCTGCGTTTCCTGCCGACGTCCAGCTACTTCTCCAAGGAACAGCTCAAGGATATGACCGAGCAGGAAAAAACCAACTACCTGAGGAACCTCGGCGTGCTCGACCCCATGCCCGTACAGCTCAAGAACTTCGTGGTGAACCTCTTCCACGGCGATCTCGGCACGAGCATCACGCTCTACCCGAAGACGCCCATTGCCGACGTGCTCGGCGACAAGGTCATGTACTCCATCCTGCTGAATCTGATCAGCTGGTTCGTCTCCGCCTTCATCGGCCTTCCGCTGGGCATCGCGATGGCCAAGAGTAAGGGCGGCACGGCGGATAAGCTGGGCACGGTTTACGTCGTCATCATCCGCGCCGTACCGTCGATCATCATCCACTTCTTCATCCAAATTTATTTTTCCAAATGGTTCAATCTGCCGCTGCTGTTCTATATGGATCAGCCGGTTTCGTGGATATTGCCCACCGTTTCCATGTCCATAGGCTCCATCGCGGGCTACGGGGTGTGGCTCAGGCGCTACATCGTGGACGAGGAAAACAGGGAATACATCAAGTTTGCCCGCGTCAAGGGCCTGCCGCAGAACTATATCATGTGGCGGCACGTGTTCCGCAACGCCATCGTTCCCATCGCCATCAACGTGCCATCGGATTTCCTGCTGCTGCTGTCCGGCTCGCTGGTCATCGAGCGGCTCTACGCCATACCGGGCACGGGCGGCCTGCTGATCAAAGCCGTCATAGGCATGGATAACCCGCTCGTGCAAATTCTGGTGCTGCTCTACGGTGCGCTGTCGGTCGTAGGCGTATTCCTCGGGGACATCCTCGTCTCCTTCATAGACCCGCGCATCAAGCTGGTCGACAGCAACGATTAAGGGGAGGGAAAAGACGCAATGGAAACCATCAAGCCGGAAAGCATCCGGGACCTCCCCAGGGAGTTGTTTACCCGCGCGCCCTTTCGCGAGGAACAAAGCGAAGAAACGGGTTTCTCGAACTACTCGTACTGGCGCAGCACGCTTCGCACGTTCTTTAAGAGCCACCTCGTGAAGGTGCTTGTGATTCTCGTCACGGCGCTCATCGTCTACACGCTCGTCTACCCGATGATAACGGATCTCGACCCGTACCAGTCCTCCCTCTCGGCGCGCGAGTGGAACCTCGAGCCCGGCGCGGAGCACCTCTTTGGCACGGACGGCATCGGGCGCGACATCTGGGCGCGCGTGTGGTTCGGTACGCGCACCTCGCTCGTGCTCGCGCTGATGGTGGCGGTATGCGAGGTGGGCCTCGGCGTCATCATCGGCGCGCTGTGGGGCTTCTACAGGAAGCTCGACACGCTGATGTTCGCCATCTACAACATGCTTACCAACGTGCCCAGCACCATCTACCTCATCCTCATCGCCTACATCATGAAGCCGGGCGTAATCACCATCATCATCGCGCTGGTGTCCACGGGCTGGATCCGCGAGGCGCGCTGGTTCAGGAGCCGCATCCTCGCCCTTCGCGAGGCGGATTACAACATCGCCTCCATCTGCCTCAAGACCCCCACCAATCGCATCATCAGCCGCAACATCGTGCCGCACCTGATGAGCCTCATCATCATGGACGCGGCGCTGACCATCCCCTATTCGATCGGCTCCGAGGTGTTTTTGAGCTTCATCGGCGTCGGTCTCCCGCCGGAACTGTGCACGCTGGGCAACCTCGTCAACCAAGGGCGCAGCGCGATACAGAACTATCCCTACCAGATGATCGGCCCAACGCTGATCCTGTGCTTCATCACCGTCTCTTTCTACATCATCGGCAACAAGTTCGCCGACGCGTCCGACCCAAAGAACCACGTGTGAGGAAAGAGGATGCACGCATGAGAGAGAAGATTTTTGAAGCAAAAGACGTCGTCGTCAAGTTCAACCTGCGCGGCAAGACGCTCACCGCCATCCGCGGCGCTTCCATCGACCTTTTCCAGGGCGAAACGCTCGCTATCGTGGGCGAGTCCGGCAGCGGCAAGAGTGTGTTCACGAAGTCCTTCATCGGCATGCTCGACAAGAACGGCTGGGTCGAGAGTGGCTCCATGGTCATGGACGGCATCGACTTTTCAAAGTATAAGGCCGAGAAGGAATGGCTGAGCGTGCGTGGCAAGAAGATCGCCATGGTATTCCAGGACCCCATGACCTCCCTCAACCCGGTCAAGACCGTGGGCGAGCAGATCCGCGAGGTCATCACCTGGCACTTCGGCACGCCCGGGGAGGAAGCCAAAGCGCAGGCGGTCGAACTGCTCAGGCAGGTCGGCATCCCCGAACCCGAAGCAAGGTATAAGCAGTATCCGCACGAGTTCTCCGGCGGCATGCGTCAGCGCGTCGTCATCGCGACCGCCATCGCCTGCCGGCCGAAAATCCTTATCTGTGACGAGCCGACAACCGCCCTCGACGTGACCGTGCAGGCGCAGATCCTCCAGCTTATCAAAAAGCTGCAGAAGGATCTCGACATGTCCGTCATCTACATCACGCACGACCTCGGCGTCGTTGCGAACGTCGCGGACCGCGTCGCGGTCATGTACGCGGGGCAGATCGTCGAATACGGCCTCGCGAACGAAATTTTCAAGGACGGGCGGCACCCTTATACGAAGGCGCTGCTGCTCTCGCTTCCGCAATTGGGCGTGCGCGGGTACGACCTGCACTCGATCAAAGGCTCGCCGCCGAACCTGTATAAGCAGATTAAGGGCGATGCCTTCGCCCCGCGCAACCCGGACGCCATGAAGATCGACTTCGAGTACGAGCCGCCCATGTTCAGGGTGACGGACACGCATTACGCGAAGACCTGGCTTCTGTGCGAGCAGGCGGAGGAATACGCCGCGGAGCTCGCGCGCGCGCAGGAGGAAAAGCTCGCCCAAAAGCCCGCGCCGCCGAAGGATTTCGCGGGCGCAGCGCCGCTCGTTTCGGTCAGGAACCTCACGGTCAACTTCAAGCTCGGGCGCAAAACCTTCAGCGCCGTCAAGGACGTGAGCTTCGACATCCACCCGGGCGAGACGTTCTCGCTGGTGGGCGAATCCGGCTCCGGCAAAACCACCACGGGCAAGGCGATCATGAAGATCTGCCACACCAGCGGCGGCGAAATCTACTTCAACGGCGTCAAAATCAACCGCAGGATGCGCGGCGAGGAACTAACGAAGTTCCGCCAGAGCGTGCAGATGATCTTCCAGGATCCCATGGCCTCGCTCAACGAGCGCGCCAAGGTGGACTACATCATCTCCGAGGGCCTTTACAACTTCCGCATGTACAAGGACGAGGCGGATCGGCAGAAGAAGGTCGCAGAAGCCATGCACAGCGTGGGGCTCATGGACGAGTACGTCACGCGCTTCCCGCACGAATTCTCGGGCGGCCAGCGCCAGAGGATCGGCATCGCGCGCAGCCTCGTGGTGGAACCCAAGCTCATCGTCGCGGACGAACCCATCTCCGCGCTGGACGTCTCTATCCGAGCGCAGGTAATTAACCTGTTAAACCAGCTCAAAAAGGAGAAGGGCTTCACGTATCTCTTCATCGCGCACGACCTGAGCGTGGTGCGCTTCATCTCCGACCGCATCGCGGTTATGTACAAGGGGCGCATCGTGGAACTCGCCGAGAGCGAGGAGCTGTTCGCCCACCCGTATCATCCCTACACCAACGCGCTTTTGCAGGCCGCGCCCGTGCCCGACCCGGACGTCGAGCGCGACAAGCGGGTAGTCGTGTACGACCCGTCTATGCACGACTACGCGGCCGACAAGCCCTATTGGGCGGAAGCGCGCCCCGGCCACTTTGTCTGGGCGAACGAGCCGGAGCTCGCGGAATACAGGCAGCGCTGAAGGCCGGTTAATCTAGCAAGAGGGGAGCCGGTGCATGCATCGGCTCCCGTTCGCGAGAGGAAAAAGCATGACTGAAACCGAAAAAAGAGCGATATCCGAGCTTCAGGAGGCGACCGGCCTCGTCGGCGGCGCGTTCGCCGTCGTACAGGGAGACGATGTGTGCCTGGAATGCTTCGGCTTCGCCGATCGCGAGGCGGGACGGCCCGTGACGGAGCAATCGATCTTCGACATCGCCTCGAACTCGAAGGCATTCACCTCGATGCTCGGCGCCATCGGCACGGACGAAGGCCGCTTCGACTGGGACGCGCCTGTCAGGACGTATTTCCCGGAGTTCGCGCTGTTCGACGAATACGCCGCCGCGCATATGACGGGGCGCGATTTGGGCTGCCACAGGAGCGGCCTCGCGCGGCACGAATTCATGCGCGCCCGGGTGTACACTTCGATCGAGGACATGGCGCTGCGCACGCGGTTTATGGCGTTCTCGCGCGGTTTTCGCGAAAACTACGAGTACAATAACCACATGTTCATCGTGCTGGGGCACGTCCTCGCCCGCGCGATGGGAAGGCCGTGGGACGCGCTTGTAAGGGAGCGCATCGCGGGGCCGCTCGATATGCGGATGAGCTTTCGGGGGGAACCGTGCGATCCGGCGCTCGACTGGGCGCTCCCCTACCGCGCGGACGGGAAGGGCGGCGCGTTTCGCATAGAGCGGCCGGACAACCCCGTCGCGGGCCCATGCGGCGGCGTGCGTACAAACCTCGAGGGCATGGTCAAATGGCTGCGCTGCTTACTTGGTTCCGGCGCGCCGCTGTGCGCGAGGGAGGCGTTTGACGAACTGCTCAAAACCAACGTGCCCACCGCGGAGGAGGGAAACACCGAAATCCGCAACGGCTACGCGCTGGGCTGGCGCACAGGCGCCTACCGCGGCCGCAGGCTCGTCTGGCACGGCGGCGCGATCGGGGGCTTCAACTCGAATGTTTCCTTCTTTCCCGAGGAGGGGGCGGGCATCGCCATATTGCTCAACACGAGCGGTACATGGGGCGCGACGATGCTGCGCGACGTGCTGCTCGACGAATTGTGCGGTGCCGGGCAGGGGAACATCGCTTCCGAGCTTGCGGCGTGGCGCAAAGCCGCCGCGAAGGGCGCGGAGCCTCTTGACCGCGCGCGAAAGGGCAGGATGCCGACCGACGCGGAGCTGCGCGTATTCGGCGGCCGTTTCTTCCATCCCGCTTACGACGACTTCACCGTATCCCGCCGCAGCGGGGACGTTTGGCTCGACTACGGCCGCTTCCTCGCGCGCGTGCGCGTCATGCCGGACGGCTCCGCGCTTGCCTGCGAGGATGACCCGCAGCCGGACTGGATGGAGCTGTACGAAACGGAAAACGGCCTCGCCGTGGCGACGTCCGACCTCGCGATGCGGCTGCCGTTTCTAAGAATTGATTAACATTACGCTTTGGAGG
>DATMYG010000258.1:0-3097 GCA_035561055.1 Clostridia bacterium
GGAAAAAGGCTATCCCGCGCTCAAACCTGCAGCGCCAAAGGCGGGGGATCTGCCGCTTCTCATCGACACGCGCTGGGGCAAGCACTACGCCTGCGCGTTCAAAAAAGCGCCGGGCGAGCGCGTGGATCGCACGGATATGTCTCAGGAAATCATGTTTTCCTACGGCAAGGCGCTGGGCAATCTGCATGTCCTCTCGCGCGCGTACCAGCCAAAAGCGCGCATGTGGAGCTGCTTTGACGCGCTCGATTGGGCGCGCGCACAGCTCGACGCCGTCGGCGCGCCGCAGAGCGTGCGGGACGCGCTCGGGCAGGCGCGTGAAGAGCTCGCGGCCCTGCCGAAAAGCGCGGAGGACTTCGGCCTCGTTCACAACGACTTCGAGCCGGATAACGTGTTTTACGACGCCGGAACCGGCGTATGCTCCGCCATCGACTTCGAGGACGGCATGTATCACTTCTACGCGCTCGACGTCGCCAAGGCGCTCGACGCTGTGGAAGAGGAAGCGCCCGCGGGCCGCTTTGAAGAAGCGCGCGACGCGCTGCTCGAAGGCTACCGCGCGCAGGCTCCCTTGGGCCGGGAGGCGGAGGAGCTTTTCCCGCTCATGCGCCGCTTCCAAAGCGCGTACGCGTACGCGCGCATCGCCTATTGTCTGGCAGAGCGGCCGGCAGAGGAACCGGACTGGATGAGGGAGCTGTGCGCAAAGCTCGAAGCGCGCCTCGCCGCGCTTGAGGCCGGAATGTGCGGGGATGATTGAGAGATTTCGGGCGGCACGCAGGGCCGCCCCTACTAATCTACATTTAATTCGAATATGTTGACGAAGCGAATCCCTTTCCGATATAAATCGCTCCATTCCGGCACGCGCGCCCTGCGCACGAGCCGCGCGCCGAGTTTCTCGCACACGCGGCGCGAGGCGGCGTTCTCCACATTGTTGGTAACGAGCAGCTTCGTCATCCCGTGCGCTTTGGCGACGGGCACGAGCAGCCGGCAGGCCGCGACGGCATAGCCGCGCCCGCGGTAAGCTTCGTCGATTTCATAGCCGATCTGTCCGCCGTAATAGAGACCGTCGGCATAGCCGACGCGAAGGTTGATCGCGCCGATTTTTTCGCTGCCGCGGCATACGGCGAAATGATAGTTGGGAACGTACTTTTTTTCCGGCTCCGCAGGCGATTTCTTCGTGCACACCAGCCGGACCTCACCGCTTTCGAGCAGGGGAACATCGATAAAGCCGTCGAACGCGCACGGCAGCGCGTTGTAGACGGTCATTTCCTTGCGTGCGTCCCACTCGTCCTTGAGCATCGCGTAGACGAGCTCGTCCCCATATTGCTGATCCGAAAGCTTGTTGGCGCGGTGCGCCTCAAGGAAGACCCCCTCGCGGCGCATGCCGAGCTTCTCCATCACGCCGTAGGAGGCGGCGTTTTCCGCGTCGCACCGGGCGGCGACGCGGTGCAATCCGAGCTCATCGAAGCCGAAGGCGAGAAGCGCGCGCCCAAGCTCCGTTCCGTAGCCCTTTCGCCAGTGGCCGCGATGCAGAATCCAGCCCACTTCGGCTTGAGAGCCGGAGGTCAGGCGAATGCTGCACCCGCCGATGAGCGCCCCCGTATCCCGCAGGGTCACGGCGAATTCGTAATGGCGGCAGGGTTCCTCGAGGGAGCGCGCGATGGCCCTTTCGATGAAATCGCGCGTCTCCTCTTCGCTGTTCGGCCCGAACGGCATAAAGACCGTGTTCTTCACCGTGCTCGCGTACGCGTGAACCGCGGCGAAATCCTCCGCGCGAAACGCGCGCAGAATCAGGCGCTCCGTCTCAAGCTGTTTCATCCCCAACCACCTCCGACCCAAACGGTAAATTTCAACCAGTATAGGCCATCGGCGCGCCATGCGCAAGCGTTTTTGCGTTTTTTGCCGGATACCCGCCGCGCCGCGTGGCAAAACCGCGCGCGCCGTGGTACAATGGCGGCATCACAGCCGGGGAGGAAAACGCACATGGCAAAGCAATCCGTCCAAATTTCCAACGACTTCTGCCCGCAGACGCTCTTTCTCTACGGAACGTATAAGCAGGACGGCTCCGCCAACTTCGGCCTGTTCTGCTGGTTCAGCTACAACTGGAACGGCGGCCTGGGCGTTATGGCCGCCATCGGCGGGGAAAAGCTGACCAAAGACCGCATCCGCGAGAAGCGCGTCTTTTCCGCGAACCTCGTCACCGAGGACATGCTGCCCCTCGCGGATTACCTCGGCAATACGGACGGCTACGGCATGGGCAAGATGGCCTTCCCCCTCGAAATCGAGAGGGGCCGCACGCTCGACGTGCCCATCCTCGCGCAAAGCCCGGTCGCTTTCGAACTCGCGGTCGAGCAGTCCGTTCCCCTCGACGGCAGCGAGGTGTTCCTGTGCCACATCAAAAACGCGCTGCATGAGGAATGCCTCGGCGACGAAGCGCAGAGCGTCGCCGCGCGCATCGCGCGCGTCAGGCCCGTGTGCACGACCTGCCGGACCTATTTTTCGTGGGAAGGCAGGCCGCTCGGCATGTGGGGCGAGCCGGGAAGGGCGTTCCGGGGCGTATGACAACAATCCAAGCCGCCGCGCGACGGGTATTTTAAAGGGCGGATTCCGCATCCGTCCTTTTTTACGCGCTTTTCTTTACTGTGGGATGATCTCGCCGCAAAGCCCGTCGATGTCCGCGCCCGCCGCGTTGGCCTCGTCCGTGTCGATGTGGAAGGCCAGCTTAAACTTGTCGCTGACGCGCACGACGACGTCCCCGAACACCAGCGGCCGCTTGCCCGGCACGCGGACAGATACGATCTGCTTATTCTGAAGGCCCGCCGCTTCCGCCTCGGCGCTGGTCATGTGGACGTGGCGCTTGGCGACGATGAGGCCTTCCCTAAGTTCGAGCGTGCCCTTGGGGCCCACCAGCGTGACGGCGCCGCTGCCAGCGACATCCCCGGATTCGCGCACCGGCGCTTCCACGCCGATGCCCTTGCAGTCCGTCATGGACATTTCCACCTGGGAAAACGCCCTGAGGGGGCCAAGCACGGCCACGTTGCCGAGCGTGCGCTTGGGACCGACGACATCCACGCGCTCGTTGGACAAAAACTCGCCCGGCTGC
>DATMYG010000259.1:0-14011 GCA_035561055.1 Clostridia bacterium
TCAATTCCTCGCACATGGTCGGCGCGCTCTACGGCATGGAGCGCTTGATGGGGCGCGACCATACGCCCGTCAGGAAAATTTTCGATTACGCCCTCGCGCGCTTCCTGAAGGATCGGCCCGTGCTGTTTCTTTTGACCGTCACGACCGCGCCGGGCGGCAGAACGCGCACGCACGGACTCTTCTGCGGGGCGGAGCGGGATGCGCTCGAGGCGGCGGTCGCCCTTGCGCAGGAGAAGAACATCGACTTTGTCGAACATGGGCTGAAGAAATGCGTCGTCTACCTTGACCCCAGGGAGTTCCGCAGCACGTGGCTTGGCAACAAGGCGATCTACCGCACGCGCATGGCCATTGCGGATGGGGGAGAGCTTCTCGTCCTCGCGCCGGGCGTCGCGCGCTTCGGCGAGGACCTGGCGGTCGACCTTCTCATCCGTAAGTACGGCTACTGCGGCAGGTCGCGCGTGCTGGAGCTGTTCAATCGACCCGAAAACGCCGACCTTCGCGCTAACATGGGCGCGGCGGCGCATCTGATCCACGGTTCGTCCGACGGGCGCTTCACCATCACCTACGCAGTAAAAAACATCGCCCGCGCGGAAATCGAGGGCGTGCATTTCGCAAGCGCGGATTACGACGAGCAGGCCGCGCGCTACGACCCAGAGGAGTTGTCCTATGGTTATAACACCCTGCCCGACGGGGAAGAGATCTATTTTATCCCCAACCCCGCGCTGGGGCTGTGGATCAACCGGGAGAAGTTCTAGCAGAACGCGAAGTAAAGGGTTCCAATAAAATGGCGCGGGGCGGCCTTTGGCCGCCCCGCGCCACGCCGCTGTTTGCCCGGGCGTTGTTTGAGAATGCGCCTCCGCGCATCAGGCTTTCTTCCTCTTCTTCAGGATGACGACGACAGCCGCGGCGGCCGCTGCGGCGCATCCGCTGGCGATCCATATGACGAGGCTGCTTGCTTCGGGCGGAGTCTGCGTTTCCTGCGCCGGCGCTTCGGTTGACGCGGGCTTCGGTTCAGCTGCGGCGTACTTCTCGCAAAGGCTTTGCGTCAGCGTCACGCTGTCAATCGGCGTAAAGCTCGCAAAGGTCGCGGCTTTCGTGTCGTCGCCCGCCTGCGCAAGCTGGTAAGCGGTCACAACGAGGCCTTCGTCCGTAACGCTCACCAGCGTGAAGTATTGCCGCGCGTCGCCGGAGCCGCCTGTCTGGAACTGGAGGATATCGTCGATGGCGCCCGGCTCGAAGTCGTCGAACTTGCGCCCCATGGGGCTTGTGGTGATGAAGGTCGTTCCGCTGCCCGGCTCCGCCGGCGCTCCGTCGCGCGCGCAGGCACGGTAGTAGTTGTGGATGTGGCCGTTGAAGTAGAGGTCGACGTTCAGCTCGTCGCACATGTTAAGCAGGAATTCCGTCGCGGCCGGATCGTCCTGTATCAGGCCAGCGTGCGCTAAGACGATGCGCCAGCGGCAGCCCGATGCTTCGAACGCCTGCTGGGCCCATTCCTCCTGCGCTTCATAATAGGCGGCCTTATCTGCGGCGGTGTCCGCGCCGGAAATGCCCGTGTACGGCTCTGTGTTGAACATGACGAAACACGCGTCGCCCACGACGAAGCTGCCCGTTGTTTCGCCGATATACGGATCATCGAGGCCGCCAGGAAGGTTTGTTTCCGCCTTGTAGACCGTATAGTTCAAATCGCCGCTGCACTCGTGATTGCCCGCGACAAAGGCGTTGAGGCTGGTCGCGAAGTACTCGCCCAGTGTATTGAACATGTACTTCCACTGGGGCATGGAAGAGCCGTCCTCCGTGAGATCGCCGAGGTTTACGACGAAGTCCACACCGCCGAGCTCGCTCGCGACGAAGCCCTGCATCGTGTACAGGAAGGGAAGATACCCCTCCTCCGTAGTTGCCTGCAGGTCGGATATGACCATGAACGAATAGCCGTTGTCCTTGGGCAGGGTCGTGAAAGTGTAAATATCGCTCTGGTATTCCTGCGTGCCGTCGCGCGTCACGGCCATGTACTCGTACCGCGTATCGGAAGAAAGGCCTGCAAGGTCGACCGAATACCCCGTCACCTCGCCGCGATCCCCGCCGATCTTGGCGCTTACGATGTCCGTTACATCTGCGATCGTCCATTCGGAGCCGCCCGCCGCGCGGTAGCGAAGCTCGGCGCTCAGCTCGCCCTCGGCGGTGATCCAGGCGATGCCGATCTTATCATATGTTTCACCCGGACTTACGGTAATCCGCGACGGCGCGAGCTTCGCCGCGGCCGAAAGGATCTCGAGCGTCAGGCGGGTCGATCTATCGCTGGGGAAGGTCAGAGTCCGTCCCTCCACAGCCGCCTCAAAATAATAATACCATATCCCCACGCCGGTTTCGGGGAAAATCGCGGTGTATGTTCCATCCCCGTTGCCCGTCATGGGAACGGAAGCGGCGTATGCTGCGCCGTCCTTATCCATGCCGTAGCGAAGCGTCGCTCCCTCGGCCGCGGCGCCCTCGGGCAGCGTCAGGGTGCAGGTGAGCGCGAGCACGTCCCCCTCGAAGCCGGAGTTTGTCATAGGCTCGCTCGCGCGAAGCACGGGCGCGGCGAGCGTCAGGTCGGATTTGATCTCGTCTCCCATGCCCGTGAGCGCGTCTTCGTCGTCTAGGAACGCAAGGGGCATCGGGTAGCCCTCCTCGTCGCCGCCGACCCAGCCCCACAGGTTTGCAAAGTCCCATTTGAGGATATCCGTATAGAACGATTTGGACAGGAGCGTCGCTGCGTCCGCGCTCGCGTAGGCCGCGCCTTCGGGATGGGCGCTCGAAACGCAGCCGGAGAGCTGCGTGCCATTCCACACGTAATTGTTGGCGAGGTGGGAACCGGTTTCCCCGCTGTAGTCGCCGCACAGAAGGCCGACGCCGACGCCATGCTGCACGGAGATGGCCCGGAGCAGCATGATGCAGTTTTCAAGCGCCTGGCCGGACTTCAGGTTTCCCGTAATGCCGCCTACGCTTTCGGCATTCTCGCCTTCCACGATGATGCTGCCGCCTACATAGCAGTTGTACACGCGCCCGCCGTCGGACTGCGCGCTGGTGATGCCGCCTACGGCGCCGTTCTCCGAGCCTATGCCGTGTACGGTGATGTCGGCGTAGACAAAGCAGTCGCGCACGGTGCCGAGGTAGCCGTTTTCGTTCTTTTTCACCTTTCCGGCAATCCCGCCTGCGGTTTTCTCAAGGCAGTCGATGCTGCCGACGACGGCGCAATTCTCCACGTCCCCATAGAGCCCCCCCGCGAGCAGCCCGCATGAGGCGAGGCATTCCACGCGGATGTTGACGAGTGCGAGGTCTTTTACCTTCCCCTCGCCATAATCGTGGCCGACGTTGCCGAAAAAACCGGCGTACTTGTCGTTGAGGCGCACGATGCGGAGGTTGCTCACCGCGTGCCCCTGCCCGTCGAACGTGCCGAAGAACGCGCAATGCACGCCGCCCTCTGCCGTTTCGTCCGTTTCTGCCGCGATGGGGGGCATGTAGCCCTTGACCGCCGTGCCCGCGAGCGAAGAGAGCTTGCGGCCGACGCTTTCCATGAGCGGCCCCATATCGATATTTGCCGTGAGCACATAGGTTCCGTCGCAGGGCGCGTCCGGCGCGCCGTCGCCGTTGCCATCCCCGGTCTTCCAGTTGCCGCTCAAATACAGCAACTGCTCGGCCGTGCCGATTTCATATTGTCCGCTTGAAGCATTGTAGGCGGGCGGCACGGCGCCGAGCTCCAAAAGATGCTCGAGCGACCAGACGTCCTCCTGCCACCAGGCGTCCTCTCCTTCGGCCAGGGAAGCGGGAAAGATGAACGCAAACGCTGTCGCAAGCGCGAGTGCGAGCACGAAAGTCCGTTTGAACCGCATACATTCTCCTTTCCGTATAAGAAAACAGGGGGAGCGCGTTTTCACGCTCCCCCTATGCCGTTGCTTGGCGTATTAGTAAGCCGGATACCAGAGGTCGACGGGGATGCCCGCGGCGATGGCGTCCTTGATGTACTGGATGGGCTCGGGATCGCCGTCGTCATACTTGACCTCGGTCAGGTCGGGGTCGACCGCGTCCTTCATGGAGATTTCATTGCTCGCGAAGCCGTCGCCGTTGAGCGTGAACAGATCAATGTCGGGTATGGTCATGGTCGTGCCGTCCTCATAAACGACCAAGATCTCGTACGTATCCGCATGCGGACGGATGAAGAAGTTGAACACGTACAATCCACCCTTGCCGGGATCCCACACGGTCACGGCGCTGCCGTCCTCGTTGATCAGGTTGGGGATCATGCTGGGATACGCCTTAGGATCGGCGCCGGTTTCATAGAGATAGAACTCCGTGATGCCCTTTCCGGTCTTGTTCTTGATCTCGAGGCCGAGGATCTCGTAGCCTGGATAGGAATTGTCATTAGTTTTGCCGGCAGCCTTGACCGGATCGAGCAGGGCGATGTCCTCCGCTTCGCAGGGCTCCTGCTCCCACGTGGCGGGGTCGACGCCGTCCTTGAGGGAGAGCTTGTCGTAGTTGGCGATCGTAAGGCCCGGCCAGGTGGCGTTCGTGCCGTCCGCGAACTCAACGTAGAGGTCATAGGTGGCGGCCTGCGCGCGCACGATATAGGCGAAGACCTGATATTGCGATTCGTCGGGATCGTTGTCCTTGTCGATCCATGTGGCGGGGCAGATGCTGTTGCCCTTTTCGGCGGCTCCGGTGGGGTACAGATAGAGCCCGGAGATGGTCACGCCGGTCTTGTTCTTGAACAGCAGAGAGAAGGGAACATAGGTGACTTCGGCCGGAGGCGCCTCGGTTACGACGGGGGCTTCGGTCGGGGCGACAGTTTCTACGGGTGCCTGCGTCTCAACCGGGGCGGCCGTGGTTTCAACGGGCTGATCCTCGGTATTGGCGGGCTCCTGCGGCTGGCAGCCGACAATCGCCATAGCCATCAACAGGACCACAAGCATTGCTAGAAGCT
The DNA here is from genome assembly GCA_035561055.1 of Clostridia bacterium. Taxonomy (GTDB): domain Bacteria; phylum Bacillota; class Clostridia; order Christensenellales; family CAG-138; genus Phil1. Next base: position 4,955 of record DATMYG010000259.1, read on the forward strand.
TTTTCATACTGGTTCCTCCTATAAGATTTATGTTCGTCCCCGCGCTGTTCGCGGGGGTGGGACCGGGTCTAATGCCCGTCCGGGCAGGCGATCGCGCCGTTCTCGTTGATGGTGATCCGCACGGCCTCGCGGGCCGCAGCGGGAAGGGTAGGCAATTCCCTGTTTTCCGTGCACAGGAGGTTGGGCACATACCGTTGCACCATCGCGACGATCTCGGCGCTGGGGCGTTCCTTCTTGGGGGAGATGTCGTTCTGGCAGGATATGACCGCGTACTCCGGCGAGAGTCTGCGGATCAGCTGTTCCGTCATGGACTTCCCGTCTCCGTGATGGGGAAGCTTCAATATGTCGCAGCGTTCCTGCCCGCCGTGCTCCCAGTATTCAGCGTAGGAATCGCCCGTCAAGAGGATGCTCCTCCCCGCATATGAGAGCCGGACAATGAGGCTTGAGCAGTTGCGCTCCTTGGAAACGGCGTAGATATCGTCATGAAACGGGCGCATGCCCAGATACAGCGCGTCGAACACCTGCCGCTGCCGTTCCGCGAGCGCGTCGTCCGGCCGGTAAACGGCCAGCTTCAGTCCGTCGCGCAGAGTCTCTGCGATGTTCTGCGCGCGCTCTATGGAGCAGCCCTTTTCGCGGGCGAAGTCCACGATATCGCGGAACATGTTGAGCGCGTCGCACAGGCCGACGACGGACTTTTCCTCGCTTTCGGGCGTCAATACCCATTTCGCGCCTTCCGGCGGCAGATACAGCACGAGGAGCCTTTTTACGGGTATGTGGTGCATTAACGCCAACGCGCCGCCGATGTGGTCGAAATGAAGGTGCGTGAGGACTAGGAGATCGATGTGGTCGATCCCTTCGCCCATCAGGTAGTTGAGGGCGGGGCGGCGCTTGGAGCCCTTCACAAATTCGATGTGCGGCCGCCCGCAATCGACGAGGATGACGTAATCGGGCTCGCCGTATTTCGTTTCCCGGATGAGGACGGCGTCGCCGTCGCCGACATTGATGAAGTCAAGTTTGAGCATAATCTGTGGGGGCTATTTCGCCCCCGCCTCCGTACGTAGGGTTTTGAGGAACATCAAAAGCGTGAACGCCGCGCCGCTTACGAGACCGGCCGGCACGAGCATGAGGTAAAAGTAAAGGAAAATCCTGAAATCCTCTCCGCTTGACATCAGCACCATGGCGACGAGCGAAGCCACGGCGTACAGCGCAAGCCACACGTAAGCCCCCGGCACGATGCGCCTGTTTCTAATCACAAACCAGAGCGAGCAGCACACAACGGTACCCGCGAGGCCGGGCACGACGCTTTCGAAGATGTTGCGCACCGTTACGGACTGTGCGCTGAGCAGCCTTTCGAGCACATCGATCAGGAAGAAGTACGATATTCCGTAGATTGCAAGGTAGAGGATGCTCAGGCAGAAGGAGTAGAGCAGCGTGGCGCTCTTGGGCTTCCCCTCGGGGGTCAGAAACAGAGCCGCCCAGAAACGGTCCAGCTTGTGCCTTAACGTGTTGTCTCCCGATGCCATCGTTGCCTCCGATTCTTCCGCGGCGCGCGCCGCGGAAGGTTTTGTTGCGCAAGTTTTGATGCCCGCCGTTACGGCGGGCCAGCGTCGGTCGCTGAGAACGAAGCGCTGCCTTAGGATTTCGGCGTGAGGCTCCTCCAGTAGATCCAGTATGCCTTCACGTCGGGATATATCTCGTAGATATCCTCGAAGTCGGGGCTTTTGAGGTTGACCTCTTCCTTGGTGATGGCAGTGGCGGTGAAGTTGAAGTCGTCGCGTATGCTCCACTTGCCCGTGGCGTCGAATGCGGCGAGGCAACCGCTCTGCCCGTCGGCCCCGCCGAGCTCATAGAGGATAAAGAGCCGGGCGCCCGCGGGATTGTCGCAGCCGTTGACGACATAGAGGTACTCGCAGGCGAGGAAGGCCGTGTACGGCTGCATACCGGTTACCCAGGCGATCTTCAGGCCGTTGTTGACGTTGTCGAGCTTGCCGCCCGAGCAAAGGCCGAGGGTCGGGCCGTTGAGGCTTTCGTCCACCGCCGCAACCACCTGGTCGCCGTCGTCCAGCTCGGTGCTGACCATCTGCGTGAAGCGCCAGAGAAGTTCCGCGCCGCCGTTGTTCTCGGGGAATTCCATGATGCCCGGCGTGTTGTTGAGGTGATCCATGTAGGTGTATTCGAGCGGCTTGCCGTACTGCGCCTCGTACTGCGCGGCCAGCGCGTCGCCGTCGACGATCAGCTGTGCCCACAGTGCGGCGTAGGAGGGCGAGGTGATGTCCTTGGTGTAAATGGTCCAGTACTGGGTGTTGTTGCCCGAAGCGTCGGTATATGACTCGGTCGCGGGATCATAGCCCTGAACGATGTCCCACCAACTGGCGATGGGGCAGCCGTTCGGGAATTTCTCGGTGTTGTAGTACCACGGGCTGTAGGACGCATACACCGGCATACCGTACTTGAGCAGCGATTCGTCGATGTGCTCGCACACCGCGGTGGGATAATACACGTCAAGGTAGTCATACTGGACGAGCTCGTAGTAGATTTCGCCGCTGTTGTCCTTCACCTGCAGAACGTCGGCGTTGATGTTGCCGGTGTCGTGCTCGGTTTCGATGCGGTCTGCCACCGTGTCGGTTTCGGACTCGATGTACTCGATCTTGTCGGCGAGGTCGGGGAAGGCTTTGACGAACTTCTTGACAGCGGTGTGCGCGGTCGCCGTCGTCGAGTAGATGGTGATCTTGCCGTTCTCCTGCTTTGCGAGCTCATAGAGCTCATCCATCGTCATATTGTTGTAGTCGGGCGCGTCGGGCGCCTGCGTGTCAGCAACAGCGGGCCCCTGCGTTCCCTCGGGCGACGCGGTCTGCGAACCGTTGTCCGTATCCGTGGGCTTGGAGGTATCGCAGGCGGCGGCGCACAGGGCGAAGAGCAGCACGAGGAGCAGGGCGACCATCTTCCTGGCTTTCATGTTCACGTTTTCCTCCTTTTTATAATGGGGGGCTCCCCGCCGATGCGGGGACAGGCTTACGCCTGATAGTACGCCGCGGCATATTTGATCAGGCGGCCAGTCGCTTTGTTGTAGACGTTCATCCGCTCGGGATGAAGCACCGCATACACCTTCTGGTTCATTTCGTATTCGGCGAGGCCGAGCTGTATGGCAAGAAATTCCGCCTTGCCCACGGTGAGCGTGACGAGCGTCTCGCTGCCTGCGGGCTGGCTTGCGTATACGCTCGCATCGACTGCGTAGGGATGGGAGCTGCGCTCCTTATGGATTTCGATCATTTCGGGCCGCACGCCCAGCACACAGTCAAACTCCTCATTTCGCGGGCATTCCTCGCCCTGCTTCATGTCCGCCTTGGGGAAGCTGTATTCGCCAAGGTCGCTTCGCACGCGCAGCGTTTCGCCGTCGAACGTCGCGCGCCCGTTGACGAAGTTGATGCGCGGGTTGCCGATGAAGTCCGCGGCGTCGAGGTCAACGGGGTTCGTGTAGATGCCCAGCGGCGTGTCTACCTGGGAAATGATGCCCTCCTTGAACAGGGCAATCTTTGTGGACATGGTCAGCGCCTCGACCTGGTCGTGCGTGACGTAGATGATTGTGGTGCCGGTCTCTCTGTGCAGGCGCTTCAATTCGGCGCGCATGTCGATGCGAAGACGCGCGTCAAGGTTGGAGAGCGGCTCGTCGAGCAAAAGGAGCTTGGGGCTTGTGGCGATGGCGCGCGCGATGGCGACGCGCTGCTGCTGTCCGCCGGAGAGCTCATTAGGGTAGCGGTCGCGGTATTCCTCGATGCGCATCACCTTGAGCGCTGCCATGACCTTTTCCTCGACCTCGTGCTTGGGCAGCTTCTTGATTTTAAGGCCGAACGCCACGTTTTCAAACGCCGTCATATGCGGCCAGAGCGCGTAGCTCTGGAACACGAGGTTGAGCGCGCGCTTGCTCGGCATTTCGTAGAAGGCGGTATCGGCGTCGATCATGGGCTTGCCGTCCATGAACATCTTACCGTTCTGCGGCTTTTCAAGGCCGGAAATCACGCGCAGCGTCGTCGTCTTGCCGCAGCCGGAGGGGCCGAGCAGCGTCATGAAGTCCCCGTCGTCGATGGTGAGGTTGATGTCCCTGAGGACGTGGTTGTCCCCGTAGAATTTATCGATATGCTCCAGTACGATTTTGCTCATGGTTGCTTCCTTCCTTTTAATGTAAAAATCGTTCCATCAACCCCAGCTTTTGCTGATGTCCGCGCCGAACAGGTTGGCGATGCGATAGCAGATGAGGATAAACAGCAGGATAATGATCGCGATGGCGTCGGCGCACTGCGGCATGACGCTCTTGGAATATTCGAAAGCGAGGAAGGAGAGCGTGTAATTCGACGGCGTCATGAGAATGGCGATCAGATCCAGCTCCTTGGCGATGCTGATGAACACCAGCATGAAGCCGGATATGAAGCCGTTCTTTGAAAGCGGAATGACGATGCTCCCGATGCGCCGCCAGAAGCTTGCGCCTGCAATGTCCGCCGCCTCCTCGAGCTCCACGCTGATCTGCATCATGTTGGCCGAGCCGGAGCGGCTCGCGAATGGGAAATGCTTGACGATGGATACGAGCAGGATCAGCATGAACGTGCCGTACAGCGAGGGGATGATGCCTCCCAACCGCGGTTGGCTGAACATTGCGAAGTAAATCGCCGCGAACGCGACGCCCGGCATCAGGTAGGGAATGAACACGAGCTGTTCCGTCAATCTGCCGTACCACTTGCCGCGCCCGCGCGTCGAAATGTACCCCAGGAACTGTCCGCAGAAGGCGGTCAGGATTGAGGCGATCAGCGAAAGCTTGACGGTGTTGCCCAGCGCCCGCAGGAATTCGCTGTTCTTGAATATGCCGTTGTATGCGTAACTTTCAAGCGGCGCCTGGTCCAGCGTGCCGATCCACGCGTAAAGCGACAGGTTTGAGAGCGCGTAGCCCTGTCCGGTATAGATCTGGAAGCTTTCCATCACAAGCACGAAGGTGGGCATCACCATCGCCGCGAACAGGAACAGCGCGATGAACATGAGCAGCGGGTATTTCGCGTTGCCGATGCGCATGAGATTGCTGCGCGTGCCCTTTCCGCCTATGGTCGCGTAGGACTTGCGCACGCCTACGAGCTTCTGGTTGGCGAAAATCGTTCCACAGGCGAGCAAAATCATCAGGATGCTCATCGCGTAGCCCACGCCCTTGGGACTGTCGTTGATGAATTCCTTCATGCGCGTTGCCAGCACGTAGTAGCTGATGCGGTTGCCTAGGTTCGCCGCGACGCCGTAGGAGCCGATCGATTTTGAAATGGTCATGATAACGGCGGAGAGCACCGCCGGCAGGACGAGGGGAAGCGTGATGCTTTTAAGGATCTGTACCTTGTTTGCGCCCTGTATTTCGCCCATCTCCTCAAGCTCGGAGTTGATGGAGCGCAGCGAGCCGGACACCATGATGTACGCGAACGCGTAATAGTGCATGCTCATCACGCAGATGATCGCGAAGGGGCCGTACGCAAGCCAGTCCGGAATCGGAATGCCGAGGCCGGTCAGAAGCCCCAGGCTTCCCGATGTGCTGTTGCGAAACACGGCGAGCCAGCTGAGCGCCTTGCACCACGAGGGGATCATATATGGGATAATGATGAGCATGCCCAGCAATTTTTTACCCGGGATATCCGTCCTCACCATCAGCCAGGCGAGCACGGAGCCCAGCGGGATGGAGATGAGCGTCACGAAGAAGCCGATGATCAACGAATGGAGCAAGGGCTCCCAGAGTATGGCGGACGTGAGCGGGCTTGCGAGCAGGTATTTCCAGTAAAACAGCGTAAAATCGCCGATCTGCGCGTTGGGAATGTTGCGCAGTTCCGCTTTGGCGACCATGAACGTGTTGCCGATCATCGTAAGCAGCGGGATCACGATCAGGCAGAACAGCACGATCAGGCTGAAGAACACGATCATGTTGAACGGGTTCCCGATCAGGCTGAAGAACTGGTTTTTCAGCCTGACCCATGAGAACGGCTTCTTTGCTTTCCCTTTTGGCATCATGTCACTCCTATCGTGTCGATTTGCCCGGCGGCGGGCGCCTGGGCGAAGGGCGATCCGGCGTCACCGCGCGTCCTGCTCCCTTTCACGCTTCAGGATGGTATATACGTCGTAGATGTCCTCGATCTCGTAGTCGGGCGCGTAACCCTCGTATACGCCTACGTCCTTGACGGGCGTGAGGAAGGAGCCGATCTTGAATACGCGGCCGTAGCCTACCTTGCGCGGGCCGACGACATCCCGCGAGACCGTATCTCCGACAAAGGCGCATTCCCCCGGCCTGAGCCTGCCCTGGCAGAGCGCGATTTTGAAAATGCACGGGTGGGGTTTGCGGTAGCCGACGACGCTCGAGAGCGTGATGTCGTCGAAATACTGCCGGACGCCGTACTCTTCGAGCGTGGAGAACACCTGGAACACGCTCGCCGTGTTGCTGACCGCGGCCACGTAGAAGCCGAGCTCCTTCAAGCCCTTGAGCATTTCGGCGGCGCCTTGGCGCAGCTTGCGGTCGAAATAGGTGACCTCCCACATGTGGGCGATCTCCTCGCTGCAGGCGATGAGCTTTTCGCGGTCGATTTCGATCCCGCGGAAGCCGTAATCCGGCCAAAGCTGCTCTGGCTTGAGTTCCATGAGGGTGATTTCCGCCTCCGCCTTGTAGGCAAGGATCTGCGGATACACTTTTTCCCACAGCTCGGTTTCGCCGTAAGGCACCGCGATGTCGTATTTCCGCAGGATGCGGACGAGTCCCTGCGCCGTGCGGCGGATGTTGTCCTCACAGGAGTACAGGTCTTCCAGCGTACCTCCCATATCGAACATTACGGCTTTAATCAAACGCTGACACTTCCTTTCGGGAGAGGGCTTCATAATAGGTTTTCAGTGCGGATAATGGAATGCTGCGGGCGATTTTTGCCCGTATTTCGCGCATTTGGCGCGTGTATGCTTGCCTGAAGGGTTGAGACATATGTTGTTTTTTTCGGAAATTAACGCAAACGATTGCGTATCATTTTAATCAAATATAGTTTAATATAAGGGTATTCATATTGTCAATCGCAAAATACTATTCGAATGCTTATTAATAGAATATTCTCTACAAATTCAGGAGAATTCAATGAAATTGTGTGCCTTGCGGGTTATTAGGCGTCAGCCGAATCCCATGCGTTTCATCGGATTTCACACGGCACAGGCCGTATACGTTTGCGTCGAAGCACCGCGTGAAAAATCGCTTCAATAATCGATCTCCTCGACGAACAGCACGCCCTCGTAGGCTTCCACCATTGCGAGCGCCTCCTCGTGGGTAAGCGCGGAGGGGAACTTGAGCAGGCAGAACAGGCCGATGCCCTCCTTGTTGTCGGATTTGGAGGTTTCGACGTCGCTCAGATCGATGCCCTTCGCGCGCAGACTGTTCATGAAGGGTTTCAGGCAAAGAATGCTGTTGAAAATGATATACAAGTGCAGCTTATGCAGGCGCTTGGTGTAGCGGTTCTCAAACTTGTCGGCAAAGATCATCACGAAGATGAGCACGAAGCAGGTGACGACGGCTCCGAAGTAGAAGCCAATGCCGATGGCGAGGCCCATGCATGCGGCGACCCATAGGCCCGCCGCCGTAGTAAGGCCCTTGACCTTGTAATACCGCGTTACCATGATGGTTCCCGCACCGAGGAAGCCGATGCCGGAAATGACCTGCGCCGGTATGCGGCCGGGGTCCGCGCCACCGAAGTAATTATAGATGAACTGGCCCGTCATCATGCTCACGGTCGCGCCGATGCATACGAGCATGTATGTTCTCAGGCCCGCGGGACGCCGCTTGCGCGTGCGCTCGAGGCCGAGCACGCCGCTGCAGACAACCGCCATCGCAAGGCGCAGCATCACCGTCAATGCGTTGAGCTCCAGAAGCCCCCAATCTTTAACGAGTTCCAACATAGTGTCTCCTTTCCGGTAAATCCAGATGTTGCGCTTGTTCTAATCGCGGTAGAAGCGCGCGATGTACTCCTCCACATCCCGGCGCGTGCCGGAGAAGGGGCCGGGCGTCTCCATTTTCAGGGAGACCAGCGCGGCGGCGCGCAGCAGGGAAGTCGGGATGTCCTCGCGCAGGCGCTCCGTGATATATTCGGCAAAGCAGGTATCCCCACGCCCGGTGCGGCCGGAGAGGTTGCGGGGCCTGAGCGGTTCGGCGTATACGTTTATGCCGTTGCAGACAAGCACTTCCGTGTTGTGCGTGATCATCACCTCGCGCGCGCCCCATTCGCATAGAAGCCGCGCGGCCTTCACCCGGTCTGCAAAGCCGGTGAGAATCTCCGCCTCGGCGGCGTCCGTCTTGAGGAAGCGCAGGCGGGGGAGAAGCTCTTTCTTGCGCGCCCAGTCGCGGAATTCCATCGTTCCGTCCGCCTTGCGCGCGCGCAGCATGCACTGTACGTCGAGCGCGGTGTCGCCGCGCTTCGCGCAGGCCTCGATCATGTCCTCGCCGATGTCCCCGCGCACGAGTCCGGCGAGATGATAGAGCCGCGCCTCGATGTCGGGCAGCTCGTTGGGGCGGTAAGGTTCGATCATCGCAGCGCAGCGGCACAGGCGACGCTCCCGGTCAGCCGTGAAGTAGGTGTTCTCCATCAAGGTGCTCTTGCCTGAGTCCAGCGGGAACACCGTGATGTTCTCCCTGCCCGCGAAGGCGGCCTTGAGGTCGAGCGAGCCGCAGTTGCACTTGGGCAGCACCGCGACCGTGTTGCCCATCGCCGCCGCGGCGTGGCCGGAGAAGAGCACGGCCCCGCCGAAGGAGTGTGCGACGGCGCCGTCGTAATCGGTGTTTGTGTCGAGGCAAACTTGCCCGATAATCAGCGTGTCGTATTTCATCGGATGGCTTCGCCTTCCTTTATAATATCCTCGAACGGGGGGCACCAGAGCTTGAAATCCCGCGCTTCGATGGCGGCCTTGAGCTCGAAGGAATCGCACACGCGCCGGTTGAACAGAACCCCGGCGCGCCCTTCGTCGCCCGGCCTGTGCGCGTCGGAGCTGCACAGGCGGCAGAGGCCGGGGTGTTCGCGTGCC
>DATMYG010000260.1:0-3580 GCA_035561055.1 Clostridia bacterium
GACCGATCACACCAACGAGACCATGTATTTTCGCATGCCGCGCGAAGAGAACAAGGCCAGCGAGGTGCTCATGAGCGTCTATTCCTCGATGCGCGAGCGGGGCTACGACCCGGTCAACCAGATCGTGGGCTACCTTATTTCGGGCGACCCCACCTACATCACGAGCTACAACAACGCGCGTTACCGCATCTGCAGCCTCGAGCGGGACGAACTTCTCGAGGAGCTCGTGCGCTTTTACGTGCGCGCGCAGGACGCCGCCAAGGCCGAGGAGAACGGGAACGCGTAAAGACGCCGCATCCCACCGTGCTTAAACACCCGGCGCGGCTTCGACCGCGCTTTTCTTTAGGATAAAATCAGGAGGAAGTATGAAGCGTGTACTCGCACTGGACGTCGGAGACAGACGAATCGGCATCGCCGTGAGCGACCCCCTCGGCTTCACCGCGCAGGGGCTCGAGACCTACGCCCGTACGGGGGACGACGCGGCGGACGTTTCCCATATCCTCGCCCTCGCGAACAAGTACGCGCCGGTGCGGCTCCTTTTCGGAATGCCGCGCAACATGGACGGCTCCTACGGCTTTCAGGCCGAGAAGGTGCGCGCCTTCGCCTCTCTCATCCTCGAACAATGGAAAGGCGAGCACGCCTTTTTCGACGAGCGGCTCACGACCGTCTCCGCCGAACGCGTGCTGATGGAGGCCGAACTGGACTGGAAGCAGCGCCGCAAGGTGGTCGACAAACTCGCGGCGACGATCATTCTGCAGGCCTACCTCGATTCAAACCCGGCCCTGTAGCCGCACCCTCCGAAAATCGGCCAAAAAACTTTCCGGCGCCCCTTGACTTTGACGTCGCGTCGCCCTGTATACTCGCCTGAGAAAGGGAGGCCGCAGTGAAGCTCACAACCATCAGCGAAGTGTCGAAAAGCCTGAATCTCTCCACGAGAGCCCTGCGCTATTACGAGCAGCTCGGGCTCATTCGGAGCATGAAGAAGCAGGACTACGCGTACCGCGTTTACGACGAAGCGTCCGTGCAGCGCTTAAGGCAAATCCTGCTGCTGCGCAAGCTGCGCGTGCCGCTCAAGCAGATCAAGGCGGTTTTCACGGACGGCGAAAAGGTGCGGGTCGTCGATATCTTTCAGGACAACATCCGCGCGCTCGAAAGCGAGATCGCGGCGTTGAGCACGGTGCGGGACATCCTCGCCTCGCTCGTGTCGCGCCTGAACGTCCGCCCGGAACTCTGCGCGCGGCTGGAACTGATGCAGGACGACGAGATCCTGAAAATTGTGGAACCGCTCGGCCTCTCGAAGTTCAACTTCAAGGAGGACGTTTCGATGGAAGAACTGAACAAGGCGAACGAACGCCTGAACAATCTGCAGGACCGGGAGGTGCGCATCGTCTATCTGCCCCCTGCAACGGTGGCGAGCATACGCGCCGTAGGCGGCCTGCCCGAAATTGAAACCGGGGACCTGCTGAGCCGCTTCATCCGGGAAACCGGGCTTGCCGAGCGCAAGCCTGACCTACGCCACTACGGCTTCAACAGCCCGAACGGAACCCAGCCCGACGGGAGCGACCATGGCTACGAGCGCTGGGTAACCATACCGGACGACATGGAGGTCGCCGCACCCTTCATAAAGAAACGCTTCGACGGCGGGCTGTACTGCGCGTACATGATCCCCATGGGCGCTTTCGAGGAGTGGGAGCGCATTTACAAGTGGTCGCTGAACAACGAGCAGTACGAACTGGCTTTCAAGAGCCCGGACGCGGAATGCGAATGCATGGAGGAGCACCTCGATTATATCCACAAGTATCTGCTGCCTCCCGACGACGCCTCCGTTCAGCTCGACCTGTTGCTGCCGATTAAGGAAAAGACGCGCTCATAACCGCGTTGACCGGCGTCTGATTCCCGACTCAGCCTCTCCGGGCGCTGTACATCCGTTTCCCGCGTGTGGTACACTGTACGTATGCTTACGGATATCATCACGCGGGAACGGTTTACGACGACGACGTGGAACGGCGGAGAGACGACGGAATTATGTATCCTGCCGCGCGGCGCGTCCTACGCGTTGCGCGATTTTCATATGCGCATCAGCATGGCGACTGTGGCGCTCGCACATTCGGTTTTTACGAATCTACCGGGCGTCGCGCGGTATATTTCACCGCTTGAAGGCGCGTTTATCCTGCGAATTGACGATCGGGCGCCGGTCGTTCTTCACCCGGGCGAGATTCTGGGCTTCGACGGCGGCGCGCATGTCGAATGCGAGGGATATGGGCGCGACCTGAACCTGATGCTGCGCGGCCGCGCGGGGAGCATGGCATATGGAGACGAAGCCGTCCCCGAGTATGGCGAAACCTGCTTCGTCTTCGCGAGGGAGCCTCTGTCCCTTCGTGTCGGACGGGAGAAAATAGAGCTTCCCTGTGAAAGCCTGCTCCGCGTCGATCCGGAAGGAGACGAGCGGCTGACCCTTCAAGCAAACGCGGCGTTTTACGCCTTTCTCATCAAAAATGCCAACGGAGGCCGGCCGGATGAGCGATAATTTAAAAATCATACTCGGTATCCTGATTCCCTTCGCGGGCACGACGCTGGGCGCGGCGGCGGTGTATTTCGTGCGGCGCGAGCTCAACGCGCGGCTGCAGAAGCTGTTGCTGGGCTTCGCTTCGGGCGTGATGATCGCGGCGAGCGTGTTCTCGCTGATCCTGCCCGCCATAAGTATGGCCGAGGCGCAAGGCGTCGTCAGGTGGGTGCCAGCGCTCGTGGGTTTCCTCGCGGGCATCGGCTTCCTGCTGCTGCTCGACGTGCTCATCCCCCACCTCCACCTCGGCGCGGGCACGCCGGAGGGCCGCCCCGCGCGGCTCTCGAAATCCGCGATGCTGCTCTTCGCGGTGACGCTACACAACATTCCCGAAGGCATGGCGGTGGGCGTCGTGTTCGCGGGGGTCCTCTCCGGCAACGCGGGCATCACGCTCGCCTCGGCGTTCGCGCTCTCCATAGGCATCGCGCTGCAAAATTTCCCGGAAGGCTCGATCATTTCGCTGCCGCTTCGCGCCAATGGCCTTACCCGCAGCCGCGCTTTCCTGTACGGCACGCTCTCGGGCGTTGTGGAACCCATAGGAGCTGCGGCGACGATTTTGTTAACGAACGTAATGGTGCCCATTCTGCCGTACCTTCTTTGCCTCGCCGCGGGCGCGATGATCTACGTCGTCGTCGAGGAACTCATCCCCGAGGCGCAGCAGGGCGAGCACAGCAACATCGGCACCATCGGCGCGGCGCTCGGCTTCGCGCTGATGATGGTGCTCGACATCGCTCTCGGCTGAGCGCAAAATGAGGCGATTTCAGGGTTGACAAGCGATGCTTCAGCACGTATAATATGCCTTGCGGTTCTAAAAATCGCTGTCCCTGCGGTCATGGCGGAATTGGCAGACGCGTACGTTTGAGGGGCGTATGGGCAACCGTATGAGTTCAAGTCTCATTGACCGCACCAAATCATCAACATGAGTTGATACAACGAAACCCGTCTTGAGGCGGGTTTTGTTGTATTCCATCGATCGTCATTACATACCGCAACTCGCCTTTTGCAATACATTTACCC
>DATMYG010000261.1:0-2305 GCA_035561055.1 Clostridia bacterium
ACGCCCTCTACCCTGCCGGCCCGTTTCGACACGAACCAATATATGCCAATGCAAAGAAGAACCTGCACCAGTATCCACACAGCAAATTCCATCGCGGAACCTCCGAACGATATTCGAACTTATTTTGTTCGGATTCGCGAAAGCCGCGGCGAGTAAAATGTTGTTAAAGAAAAAGGACGGCGGGAACCGTCCTCTTAGCTTGTCAAAAAAGTGGCTTCGCCTCTTTTTTGAGATTGCGCGCTTTGCCATAATACTTCGCATTTCCGTGCGGCAAAGCGCGAAAGGTACGAAAGCTTACGGCTTTCATCCGTTTCGGCGTACGCAAGGCCATAGGCCTTGGCCCGAAGGGCTCCGGCTTCGCCGGACGTACATGCCGCCGAAGCCGGATTTGAAGCCTTTTACGGTGCTTCCTCTACCGCCACAATCCTGCCCTGTCCGTATGGATCGGCGTAATCCGCGCCGACTACGCCGCCGAGGCGCTCGATGATATAGTTCATGAGCACCTGGTTGTCAAGCATGATGCGGTCGAGCAGCACGTTGCAACCTGCGAACATCGTGTACCCGTCGCCCTGGTTGAGCAGCATGTAATTGTGCGAGGCGAGCGTGTAGGTCTTTGCGAGGTCGAGCGGCTCACCGCCGACAAGTACGTTCTTCACGCGGTATTCGCCCTCGACGGAAACGAACATGCCGTTTTCGTCTGTCTTGACACTAGAGGGCATGTAGGTGTGAATCTCATAGGTCAGGCCGGATACCTGCAGGAAGCCGCCGTTCTCCTCGGGTACATTGCGCGCGCCCATCTCGAGCGCGTCGAGTATCTGCTGCCCCGTGACTTCGATCATGCACAGCTCGTTGCCGAAGGGGTGCACGTTGAGTATGCTCCCATAGGTAACGTCGCCGGCGGGGATCTCCGCGCGCACGCCGCCGCCGTTCACGAAGGCGACGTCCGCCCCGCTCAGGGCGCGGTACGCATCGGCGCACAGATCGCCAAGGTTGGTTTCCGCAACGCGCACGATGCGGATTCCGGTTGCGGGATCGTTGACGACGAGATTGACCTCGCTTACCGCGACAACCTCGTTGAGAAGCGCGTCATATTGCGCCTTGATGCTGTCGATGAAGGCCGCGGTCGCCCCGTCTTTTTCGGCGTAATCGGTGATAAGCCCCGTGGAAACGCCTCCGTCCGGCTGGATGAGCAGCATGCCAACGGCGTTGAGCTTCGTGCCGGTCGAGGAGAGCAGCACCCAGTTGCCCGCCTTGTTTTTGACGCGCTCACAGTCGATGACGCTGTGCGAATGCGCGTCGAGAAAGATGTCTATGCCCGATGTATTCGCGATGACCTCGCCCGAGGTCCAGGGCGTGCAGTCGTAGGTGATGCCAAGGTGCCCGAGCGCGATTACGTACTGCGCACCTTCGGCACGCGCCGCGTCGACGGCGGATTGCACGGCGGCATACACGCCCGCGCCCGTCTCATCCTGCAGGAAGCCGTAGACGAAGTTGCCCGCGTCATCCTGGAAATAGGCTGGGGTGGAGGAGGTGATGGTCTTGGGCGTGCAGATGCCGACGTACGCGACCTTTACGCCGTTGTATTCCTTGATGACGTAGGGATCGAAGACGGTTTTTCCAGTCGAAAGGTCGGTGAAGTTGCAGGAAACATACGGAAAATTCGCCTGGTCTGCCAGTTCGAAGAGGCGGTCCATGCCGTAGTCGAACTCGTGGTTGCCCGGCACCGCGACGTCGTAGCCGACCTCGTTCATGATATCGATGATATACGAGCCCTCGGAGAGCGTGCCTATGGGCGCGCCCTGCACGGCATCCCCACAGTCGACGAGGGTCACGTAGCTGCCGTCGGAGGCCATTTCCGCCTTGAGCGCGGCGAGACCCGCGTAGCCGATGGCGTCGTCCACGCCGCAGTGCGCGTCGTTGGTGTAGAGGATGATCAGGTTTTTGTCGAGTGTGGGCTCCGGCTCGGGCGTCGCAACCGGCGCGGAGGTCAGTAAAGCCGTTTCCGTGGGCGCTTCGGCTTGGGGTGTGCAGGCGCACGAGAGTACGGCGACGAGCGCGATGAAAAGGGCTAGGAGCTTCTTTGCCATTTCCGATATCCTTTCCGGCCCGCACGGTTTTCGTGCCTTCCCCTCCGCCTTGCGGGCCGCGTAAGCGGAGGCGGGCGGCGGCGCAGTGCGCGCCGCAATGCCGCCGGGAGAATTTTCCCAGCGTGGAAATTATATCATATCCACGTCCGCAGTAAAATGGAGAAGAGCATTACATATTCAATTTCATGTAAAAAAAGGACGGAATCGCGTGATTAAAC
>DATMYG010000262.1:0-11644 GCA_035561055.1 Clostridia bacterium
GGCTCACCTCATATCGCTGCGATTTGATGTTTTAAACAAAGTGGCTTAATTATAGTATAAATGAGTTTTCGTCCATCTTCCATGCCGGGATTGCCCGCGACATTGCGAAGGTTGCCCTGTTGTGCTATGATGTTGCGCGGGGGTGTCGCATTATGTTGCAACGGGACGAATTCCAAGTCCGCCAGCACATGCTGCTCGAGGATTACGAAATTTATCATTACCTAGACAACAGCGAGCTGCACGTTTCGCTCCATTTCCACGATTTTTACGAGTGCTACTATCTGCTTTCCGGCCGCCTATCCTACCAGATCGACAACCACGCGTATACGGTGACGCCGGGCGATCTTTTGCTCATCGGCCCGAACCAGCTGCACCGTCCCCTGATCAGCGACGCGAAGCTGCCCTACGAAAGAATTGTGCTGTGGATCTCGCGCCGCTTCGTCGAGAAGCTCTCCACGGAAGAAACCGACCTTTCCCGCTGCTTCTCCAGCGATCAGTATAACCTGAGCCGTCTGCCGAAGCTCCGCCGCGCCGCGATCGAGCAGCGTTTGTACGCGCTTCTCGAGGCGACTAACGGCGAAGGCTATGGCCGCGATGTGCTTTGCCGGGCCCGCATGATGGACCTGCTCGTCGAGCTCAACCGGGACTACCTCGAAGCGCGGCCACTGGCCGCACGCGCAAGTGCATGCGTAAGCGCCCTTGTGGAAAACGTATCCGCCTACCTCGACGCGCATCTTGCCGAGCCAATCAGCCTGGACGACCTCGCTTCGAGCGTGTTTCTCTCAAAATACTACCTGTCGCGCACCTTCCGCAAGGAAACGGGCGTCACAATCTTCCAGATGCTCATGCAAAAGCGCATGATCCGCGCGAGGAACCTGATGCTCGGGGGCGCACCGCTCGCCGCCGTCGCGCAGCAATGCGGCTTCTCGGATTATTCGGGTTTTTACAAGGTGTTCGTGAGCGAATACGGGGTATCGCCGCGCGCGTATTCGGGACAGGTCATCTAATCGATTTGTCTTATTTTCTCTTAAGGGGTAGGGATATGCCGTTTTTCAAAAGGATATGGGCCTTTTCCAGGCGCGAGACCGTACTTTGCATCGCGGCGGCCTGCGCGCTCGTTTCGGCGTGCGTCGTGCCGCCGGGCGCGGAATACCTCGGCTACTTTGACCTGCGCGTGCTTTGCCTTCTCTTCTGCCTGATGGCGGTCGTCGCGGGCTTGCAAGAGTGTAACCTGTTCTGGGTGCTCGCAAACAGGCTTCTGTCCGGCAGGATGAACCTGCGCGCGCTGATGCTCACGCTCGTGCTGCTGCCTTTCTTCTCTTCAATGTTCGTCACGAACGACGTCGCGCTCATCGCGTTCGTCCCCTTCGCGATCCTCGTACTGAAGCTAGTGCGGCGCGAGAGGCTCCTGCCGTGGATCGTCGCGCTGCAGACCATCGCGGCGAACCTCGGCAGCATGGCGACGCCCGTGGGAAACCCGCAGAATCTTTTCATCTTCGCGAAATACGCGCCGCAGGCGGGGAACTTCTTCGCGGTTGTTTTGCCCGTGACGTTCGTTTCCCTCGTTGCCGTAAGCGCGGCCGCGCTCGCGTCCGACCGGGGAACAGCTGAAGTCGTTTTTGAAGAAAAAGCGCAGATCGGCTCAAAGAAGCTGCTCGCGATGTTCCTTTTCCTGTTCGCGCTGTGCCTTATTTCGGTGTTTCGCGCCGTACACTACCTCGTGCCCACCGCCGCGGTGCTGCTCGGCTGCCTGACCTTCTCCAGAAGGACGCTCGCGAAGGTCGATTACTGCCTGCTCCTCACGTTCGTGTTCTTCTTCGTCTTTTCCGGCAACGTCGGGCGCATCGGCGTTATACGGGACTTCCTGACGAAAACGCTTGCGTCGGACGCACTATTGACCTCCGCCCTCGCGAGCCAGGTCGTCAGCAACGTACCCGCGGCCGTGCTGCTCTCCGGCTTTACGCAGGACTGGCGCGCGCTGCTACTGGGCGTGGACATCGGCGGACTGGGTACGCCCGTCGCGTCGCTCGCGAGCCTCATCTCCCTCAAGCTCTACGCCCGCTCCAGGGACGCGAAAGTCGGGCGGTACCTCGCGCTGTTCACGGCGGCGAACGCCGCGCTGCTGGCGCTGCTGCTGCCGCTTGGCTATCTTCTGTTGCGCGCACTCGGGGGTTGAAGCAAGAAAAACAGAACCGCGCACGGCGGATCAGCAGTTGCCCGTATAGACGTAGTGAAGCTTTTTTGCCGCCGCGTCGCGCAGGCGATAGATGGTTGAAACGGGCGTGGGCGCGGCGTCCCGCATGCGATAGCAGGGAAAGAAGCGGCTGATGTGCAACGGCGTTTCGGGGTCGATCGAAGCGAGCCACGCGGCCTCGTCCTCCATCTCCCGCTCGGAATCGTTGAAGCCCGGCACGACCAGCGTCGTGACCTCCACATGGCATGCGGTACTCGACAGCTCGATGGTGCGTTTAACCGTGTCCAGCCAACCTCCGAGCTTCCTGTAGCCTTCCCCGGTAAACGCCTTAAGATCGATGTTCATCGCGTCTACGAAGGGCAGGAGCCGTATAAGCGGCTCCTCGCAGACGGTGCCGTTGGTCACAAGCACGGCCTTAAGCCCCTCTTCGCGCGCGAGGACCGCGCAATCATACACATACTCGTAGCCGACGAGCGGCTCGTTATAGGTGAACGCGAGGCCGATGTTCCCGCGTGGCGTTTCCCGTACGGCGGCGGCGACGAGTTCTTGCGGAGAAACATAAGCCGTGCGCGCATCGCTCCCCGCCATGGAGATGGCGCTGTTCTGGCAGAAGGAACAGCGCAGGTTGCACCCAAAGCTCCCTGCCGAAAGAATAGCGCTTCCCGGATGGAAGCGCGCGAGCGGCTTCTTCTCGATGGGATCGAGCGCGAGGGAAGTCAAAAGGCCGTAGTTAGCGCAGACGATCCTTCCGCCCTCGTTCCTCCTCGCGCGGCAGAGGCCTGTCTGTCCCTCCTCGAGCGCGCAACGGTGCGGGCAGATCGCGCAGATCGTCTTCACGTATGCCTCACCACCACAAAACGCTGGAGCGACACTTCCTCGTCCTCCCGGATGCCGGCCTTCTGCTTCGCGATGTTCACCTGCTCCCGCGCGGTGTCGATGCCCGCGAGATCGGGCAAAAGGAGCCCCCTTCGCGCGCCGCGCCTGACGATGACGCCATACTTCTTCGGATTGAGCTCGCGCTCGGATTTGATATCCTCCGGCGCGCCGAGCACATCCACGCTGTAGACGAGGGAGTCGAGCTCCTCCGGACCGACGGGCTCGAAACGCGGGTCCTCGCCGGCGGCGGACACGGCGTTAAATAGGATTTCCTGCGCGAGGTTCTCGCGCACAGGCTCTATCGTGCCAATGCAGCCGCGAAGCCTGCCGTCCTTTTTGATGGAAACGAACGCGCCCGCGCGGATTCCCAGCAATTCCCCGGGTAATTTTTCCAGAACTTCCGCACGCTGACCCGTTTTCACAAAAATCTCCACGCTGTGGCGTGCGAGGCGCACGTACGCGTCCTCGGCCTCCTTCCTGCGGGCGAGCTTTTCCCGTTCGGCAAGCGCGGCCTGTTCGCCGACGTTGCGGCCGCTATCCGCTCCCTGCGGGAGGAAGCTGGCCACCGCGTACCCCACGCCGAAGGGCCCCTCGTAGGACATGAGTTCGCTTTCGACCTTTTTCCTGTCGAGCGCGCCCGCCATGATCCAGAGGGAGCGCAGACCACATTCCCCCGCCTGCTCGCACAGGTCTGGATCGAGCGTGAGCAAAGTCAGAAAATCCCCCTTCGCCATCGCCCCGGTCGCCAGGCGGTCAAACTCCGGCCCCGCAGGGTCGAAGCCGTAGGGGCCATCCCGCGTGAGCTTGTGGGAAAGATCACCGCTTGCGATGAACACCGTGCGACGGGAAAGCGCGTCCGCGGTTTTCGCGATAAGCTCCCCGAAGCGGTAATGCTCCACCGCGCTCAGGCCCGAAAGGCCGACGCGCATGAGTCGATAGCCGCCGTTGAGAAATTCGTTGAGAAAGATCAGAGGGATCATCGTGCCGTGGTCGAGCTTTTTATCCCGCTCGCCAAGCGTACCCGCGGGAAGACCCGCGCGGGCACAGGTGGTGGAGAGTACCAAAGCGAACTGCGCGTCATATGCCGCCTCGACGTCGATACCCAGCGCGCCGAACTGCGCGAAGCTCCCCTTCGCGCCCGTGCCGGGGGATACATGGAAATAATCCGCGTAAAGGACCGTATGCGGGCTCGCAAGCACAATGGTATCCGGCTGAAGCTCCGCAACACGCCGCATGGCAGCGCGGTACGCGTCGGCGGTCTTTTTGACGCGCTTCTCCTCGCCCCTGCCGATTCCGGGCAGGATGATGGGCGGATGCGGCACGGCAAACGCGGCGAGCATGGGCATAAAAACGCCTCCTTCCGACATCGGCTCTTTCCGGCTTCATTATGGACCCGGAGCGACCAAATGTAAAGCGGTGCGGCTTTACCGGCGCGCGCGGGTATGGTATCATTCTGTCTGGACGGCCCGATTTCCATGCGGAGGAACATCTATGAAAATACTCGTCAGCGCCTGCCTCTTGGGCGTGAACTGCAGGTACAACGCGAAGCGGATTCCCGTTTCCGCGAAGATGGAGCGGCTCTCTCAAAAGCATGAGCTCGTCCCTTTCTGTCCGGAATCATACAGCGGCCTTGCCACGCCGCGCGAGCCTTCGGAAATACGAAACGGCCGGGTCTATGCGCGGGACGGGCGGGATGTGACGGAGAACTTCGCGCGCGGCGCCGTGGAAGCGCTCGCGCTCTCGCAATTCCTGGGCTGCGACTGCGCCGTGCTCAAGGAAAAAAGCCCCTCCTGCGGCTCCGGCAAGGTGTACGACGGGTCGTTTAGCGGCAAGCTCGTCGACGGGGACGGTTTCGCTGCGGCCGCGCTCAAACGGGCGGGCATTCCGGTATACGGCGAGTCCCGGCTGGACGAGTTGCTGTGAATCCTCGCGCGACGGCGCATCATTCCCGTTTACAAAGACGCTTGTGCATGGTATAAAGATACAAATGTCTTTCATTCAGATACACTTTGAAACGGAGCGGATTGAAGCATGAAGAAGAACAGGATCGCTGTGGTGAAGTTCGGCGGCACCTCCGTCGCCGATGAAAAGGCGCGCGCCTGCGCGATGGAGCGCATCGGAGAATACCGGGCCGCAGGCTACGCGGTGGCCGTCGTCGTATCGGCCATGGGGCGCATGGGCGCCCCGTATGCGACGGACACGCTGCTTTCCCTCGTGCGCGGCGCGGACACGCTGCCCGAAACGCGGGATCTTATCATGTCCTGCGGGGAAACGATCTCAGCGTGCGTGTTCGCGGACGCGCTGTGCAAAGAAGGCATCCCCGCCGTGCCGCTTACCGGCATGACCGCGGGCATCGAAACCGAGGATGTGCACCTCGCGGCGGAAATCACCGGCATGGATACCTCCCGCGTGCTGCGCGTGCTTGAGGCGGGAAGGGTCGCCGTCATCACGGGCTTTCAGGGCGTGTCGAAATCGGGCGCCGTAACCACGCTCGGGCGCGGCGGCAGCGATACGTCGGCCGTGTTCGTCGCGGGGTACCTTGCGGCTGACGAAACGGTCATCTACACGGATGTGCCCGGCGTGGCCGAATGCGACCCGCGCGTCGTGCCCGAGGCGAAGTTCCTCGAGGAGATCGATTACGACGATATGCTCGCCCTCGCAAACCTCGGCGCGGGCGTTGTGCATCCGCGCTCCGTCGCGGCGGGCAAGCGTTTCTCGATTCCCGTATGGGTGCGCTCCACCTTCGAGACGATGCCCGGCACGAAAATCTGCGCGCTTGCGAAAAAGCCGCAGGGCTTCGTGGGTATCGCCGTAAAGCACCAGGGCGAGGAGGACGCCGTGAGCATGGTGTACCGGGACGCTTCCCGCGTCGCCTGCAGGATCGGGGAGATGTTCCCCGGCGCAAAGCGCTCCGTCGAGGGCGATGTGGCGACCGCCGTGCTCCCTAAGACCGAAGCCGCCGCCGCGGCGAAGGCTCTCTACGCAACGTTTGCGCGGTAGATCCGGAATCGAATCGTTTCGATAAAACGGGGGCGGATATGGAATCCGCCCCTGCATAAATGGCATATCACGGGCGGATGATATCCGCCCCTTCATTTTGTTAGAATATGCTGCCCACGGCAATGATCCCGTGCGCAAGGCTATCGCGGTAACGCGGGTGGCCTTCGCACAGGCTGTTGATGACGACGCCGTCGTCGCCCGCAAACCCGGTCGAATGGATGTAGAGCCCATCGCCGATGTACATGGCGACATGGCCCTTGAAGAACAGCAGATCGCCCTTCTTCATATTGGCGGGATCGATCGGGCGGGCGGGATACCCTTCTACGATGCGTGCGTTGCGATACAGGCTCACGCCATTCAACAGGTACGCCGCGCCGACGAGGCCGGAGCAGTCGATGCCGAGCGGCGTCTTCCCGCCCCAGCGGTACTGCGTGCCGAGATAGAGCTTCGCCGCCTCGACAACGGCGCTGCGCAATACCTCCTCCCCCGCGGAAGGCGTGCGGTTATAGCGGCCCAGGTGGGCTTTTTTCACATAGCCCTCCTTGCCGCCGATAAGCCGCACCTTCGCGCAGCCGAAGGGCTCCGCGCAGTCCTCCACGATTTCCACCGCGGCGCCGCGCAAAAGCTTCATCAGGGTTGTGGAAACATATTTGGGCTCGCTGAGCACGTCCGCGGAAAAGCTCCAGACCGTACGGATGTCGCCCTTCTCGTAGCGCGCGATTTCGCTTCCGTCCTCGTCGATAAAAAGATCCCGCGCGTTGGCGTAGGTTTCATACCGGTACGGCGGGTTAATCTTATACCAGCCGTCCCCGCAGTCCTCGAGGATTTCCACGACCTGGCCGTACCAGCCTTCGTCATCCGGCTCACCTTCCCACGAGGGCGTGCAGAAATACGCGGCAAGGGGAACGTTCACAATCGCTTTTTTTAATTCCGGCATATCGCTGATTCCTTTCCATGATAAAGAGGGGCTATGATAAGCCCCTCCTTTGAATTGTGTTACTGTGCGAGGCGGTCGCGGTAATCCGCAAGCTCCGCTTCATTGCCGAGCACGAAATGCTCCGGCTCGATCTCCACCCATTGCGGTTTGTCGAGCGCATAATCGTGGCTGGAAGGATCGTAGACTTCCAGCACCTTAGTACGCTCGGACACCGGGTCGGGCATGGGAATGGCGGAGAGCAGCGCGCGCGTGTAGGGATGCAGCGGGTGCGCGAAAAGCTTTTCTGTCTTGGCGAGCTCGACGATGGTACCCGTGCGGATAACCGCGATGCGGTCGCAGATGAAGCGCATGACCGAAAGATCGTGAGCGATGAACAGATACGTCAGCGCGCGTTCCTTCTGCAGCTTGGAGAGCAGGTTGAGTACCTGCGCGCGGATGCTGACGTCGAGCGCTGAAATCGGCTCGTCGGCGATGATGAACTGCGGCTCCATGATGAGGCTGCGCGCGATGCCGATGCGCTGGCGCTGGCCGCCCGAAAACTCGTGCGGGAAGCGGCTGGCGAACTCCGGCAGCAGACCGACCTCGGAGAGCGCCTGACTGACCTGTTCCTCGCGCTTGGCTTTGCGCATTTCCGGGTGAACGTTGATGAGGCCCTCGGCCACGATGTAGTCCACCTTCGCGCGCTCGTTGAGGCTCGCCATGGGATCCTGAAAGATCATCTGGATGTCCTGCGTGACGGATTTATCGAGCGTGTGGTTGATCTTGCCGCTGATACGCTGCCCCTTGAAGACGATCTCACCTTTCGAGATGGGATTGATGCGGATGATGGCACGGCCGATGGTAGTTTTACCAGAGCCAGATTCGCCCACAAGGCCGAAGGTTTCGCCCTTGAAGATGTCGAAGCTCACGCCCTTGACGGCGACGAACTTCTTGCGTCCCTTGCCGAAGGTGACTTCCAGATTGCGCACCTGAAGGAGGACTTCCCTGTTCTTATCAGCCATTGCACCGTCCCCCCTTCATGTTCTCGCGCATGTTGCGGATGTTCTTGATATGTTCCGGCGGATCGACCTTGGGCGCGCGCGGATCGAGCAGCCACGTGCGCGCCTTGTGCGTGGGCGAAACCGCGTAGTAAGGCGGCCGGTGCAGATAGTCGATCTTGAGCGCCTGCGGGTTGCGCGCGGCGAAAGCGTCGCCCCGGACCTGATGGAACAGGTTCGGCGGCGTGCCCTTGATGGAGTAGAGTTCCTGCCCTCTGATGCCAAGCTGCGGCAGGCTCGAAAGCAGCGCCCAGGTATACGGGTGCTTGGGATCGTAAAAGACCTCCTCCGCGCAGCCGATTTCAACGATATCGCCCGCGTACATGACCGCAATGCGGTCCGCCACGTTGGCGACCACGCCCAGATCGTGCGTGATGTAGATGGTCGTAAGCGCGTACTTCTCCTTGAGTTCCTTGATGAGGTGGAGAATCTGCGCCTGAATCGTGACGTCGAGCGCGGTAGTGGGCTCGTCGCAGATGAGCACGCGCGGGTTGCATGCCATGGCGATGGCGATGACCACGCGCTGGCGCATGCCGCCTGAGAACTCGTGCGGATATTGGGAATACCTGCGCTCAGGTTCGGGGATACCCACGTCGGCGAGGATCTCGATGGCCTTGCGCTTGGCGGCGTCCCTGTGAAGGTTCTGATGAAGCTGGAGCGCCTCGCAGATCTGCCAGCCGATGGTCTTTAATGGGTTGAGGCTTGTCATCGGATCCTGCATGACCATGGCAACGTGCTTGCCGCGGATTCCCTGCCACTCTTTGTCCTGCTTAAGCTTGGCGAGATCCACCGGATGCTCCGGGTCGACGCCGTAATAGAGGATTTCACCGGAATCGATCCAGCCATTTTTATCGAGAAGGCCGATGAAATTTTTCGTGAGCACGCTCTTGCCCGAGCCGGACTCGCCCACGATGGCGAGGCTTTCGCCTTTGTAAAGCTCCATTCCGATGCCGCGGATCGCGTGGAGCACCTTGCCGCGCAGGCTGAACTTCACGTTGAGATCCTTAACGGAGAGGATAATTTCCTGATTTTCCATATCCGACCCTCCTTACACGTGGTTCTTCGGATCGGCCGCGTCCGCGAAGGCGTTGCCAACCAGATAGAAGCAAATCGTGATGACCGAAAGTATGATCGCCGGGATAAACAGCTGATATCTCAGGCTTGGCGCCATCATGAGGCTGCGGCCCTTGTTGATCAGATTGCCCAGCGAAGGAACGTCGATCGGCAGGCCAAGGCCGATATACGCCAGGAACACCTCCGAGCCGATCGCGCCCGGTATGGCGAGCGCCATACGGAGCATTACGACGGATACCATCTGCGGCAGGAGGTTTTTGACGATGATGCGCCGCGTCGGCGTGCCCAGGCAACGCGAGGCGAGGTTGAAGTCGCGGTCCCGGATGATGATGACCAGGTTGCGGATAAACCGCGCAAGGCCGATCCAACCGGTGATGCACATCGCGATGATGAGGGTCGGGATACTCGGCCTCATGATATAAGAAGCGAGAATCAGGATGATCGTCGTCGGAATGTTGTTGATGATATTGTAGATTTCGGTGAAGATGAAATCCAGCTTGCGGACATAGCCCCACACAAGGCCGATAACGATGCCGATGACGGCGTCGATGGCCGCGACCACGATGCCGATAAGCAGCGACGTGCGCGTGCCGCTCCACATGCGCGCCCACAGATCCTGGCCGATATCGTTCGTACCGAACCAGAAGGTCTTATCCGGCTTCAGGTTGGAGATAAAGCCGACCAGAAGCTTGATTTCCGTCGGATCGGCCGAGCGAATGACGCCCTTGTTCGCGCCTTTGGCGCTGCCATCCTCCGACGTGAGTTTTAGCATAACCTTGTCGAACGGCACGAAGGCGTAAAACCAGCCTTCGTTTTGCGGGTCGGGCGTAAGCGCCACGTCGATTCCCTTGTCTCCCCTGAGTATGGTGGCCGCGTTCAGCTTCGGCATGCCCCAGCTTGCGGGAGCCTTGACGTACACGAGCACGTTGCCTTCGGGTACGCCCGCGATGAGCTCGCCGGCCGTCAGCATGGTGCTTTCGGACGTCACGCCGAGCGTCTGTTCGTCGACGACGATCCAAGCCGCTCTGTGGAATGTGGTCTGTGCTCCGTCCGCCGATTTGATGATCATGTGCGGCGTCTCCTTGGGGACAAGCACATAGTACCAGCCGGGGTTGTTTTCATCGCGCCCAAGCGTAAGCGGTACGGCGTCCGCCGCCTCGCTGCCCGGAGCCTGCACGGTAACCGCGGGCTCTCCCCAAGTTTCGGGTACGCGGATGTATGTCAGTATTTCTTCCGCGTTCGGATGGGCGGCGTAATTGCCCTTGGTGAGTTTGACGCCGTCCACGGTCATCTTCCCGTTTTCGTCCACCACGGCCCAAACGGCATTGGCGTCAAAGTAGTTGACCGTGTTGGGCATGAATTGATTCGGAAGCAGAGGCTGGATGAAGGTGAAGACGAGCAGCACGAGCATGACCGTCAGCATCGCGACCGCAACCTTGTTCTTTAAAAACATGCGCAAGGTGCTGCGCCAGTACGAGTAGTTGGAATAGCCCGAACGCTCCGCTTCTTTTTCATCGTACCCGACCTGTTCAAATAGGTTCGGTTCGAGGCGCACGATTTCCTCTGCGGAAAGATCGTCCTTCCCGTTGGAGGATGCGTTGGCCGCGCTTTCCTCGATGTTGCTCTGGAGCTTGCGGCTGATTTTTTCGTTGAGCGAATACTTGCTGCTCATCTCGCTCCCTCCTTCTTGGCAAAGCTGATGCGCGGATCAACGACGCCCATAAGCAAGTCGCCCAAGAGAAGGCCCACTATGCTCAGTGAGGAGAAAATGACGATCAACGCAAGCACCATATAGTTGTCCTGCCGCTTGATCACGTCGACCAGAAGTCCGCCCATGCCCGGTATGGAATACAGCGACTCAACATAGATAGAGCCGGAAATCGTAAGCAGGAGGGAGCCCGGAATCAGGTTTACCATGGGCACGACGGAATTGCGGAACACATGACGGAACCAAATCGTGGAGTTCGGCACGCCCTTGGCGCGCGCGAGCTTGATATAGTCCTTGTTCATTTCGTCGACCATATATCGGCGCAGCCACATCGCATAGCCCGAAATGGAGGGCAGCGCCAGCGATATGACGGGGAGGATCACGCTGGTCCAGTCCTCCGCCTTATACAAGAGGCTCAGCCTGAACCAACTCGAACCATACAACTGAATGAATATGAAGTAGACCGCGTTTGGCACAGCCTCGATGAACACGATGTATGCGTTTCCGAGCTTGTCGGCAAGGCGTCCCTTGCCGCGCACCATCAGCACGCCCAGCGCCATGCCCAAGGGCAGGCTGACTGCCATGGCGATCAGTCCAAACTTCAGGGAAACAAGCATTTTCGGCATGATGAGCTGCGCGATGGGGTAATTGACGCGATAGCGGAACGATACGCCGAAATCGCCTTTGAGCAGGTTCAGAAAATACCGCCCGATTTGGATATGCAGCGGATCCTTGAGGCCGAGCTTGCGCAGTCCGACATCGATCGCCGCGGGCGACATTTTTTCATAGTTCGTAAAATATCCTTCCTCCGGCATCTG
>DATMYG010000263.1:0-3629 GCA_035561055.1 Clostridia bacterium
TCGTGGATATAGGCGATCCTGCGCGCTGGCCGAACGACCCCTACGAGCTGACGCTTTTAGGGGACGGCTTCCTGCACGGCCGCGGCGTAGAGGACGACAAGGGCCCGGCGGTCCTGTGCCTGTATGTGCTGCGCGCGCTTCTGGAGTTGCGCATTCCGCTTAAAAGAAAGCTCCGCCTGATCGTGGGCACGTCCGAAGAAGGGACGTGGACGGATATGGCGAACTACGCCGCGGAATTCGGCATGCCGGACTTCGGTTTTTCGCCGGACGGGGAGTTCCCCATCTTCAACATCGAGAAGGGCTACTGCGACATGCGCCTCGTTTTCCCCGAGGAGGGGCGGCTACATGAAATCGAGGAGGCCCACTCCGGGGAAAGCCCCAACAGCGTGCCGAGCGCGGCGTCGTGGAAGCGCAGGGGAGAGCAAAGACAAACCTTTGCGGGCATTGCCGTCCACTCGAGCGTGCCGCGGGAGGGCGACAACGCCCTCGTCAAGCTCGCGCGACAAACTTCTGGAGAAGGCTTTTCCTTTGGCAGGTTCGTGACGGATATGTTTCCGGATGAGCACGCTTCGCCGCTCGCGCTCGACGACGGAAGCGACACGCTCGGCGGCGTCTATGTGGGCCGCACGGTCGCAAGCCCCACGGTGCTGCGGTTGACGGAGGAAGGAATCATTCTCAACGTCAACATCCGCGTGCGCTGCGGCGTAGACAGGGCGCGGCTTGAGGCCGCCTTCGCGCGCCGCGCGGCGGAATACGGCTATGCCTATTCTGTAAGTGAATACACCGCGCCCATGATGGTCGACCCCAACCAGCCCTTTTTACGGAGGATGCTCGAAGTATACCGCTCCTTCGGCTATCCCGGCGGCTTCGCGGTCGCGGGCGGCTCGTCCTACGCCGCCGCGATGAACAACTGCGTGTGCTTCGGCCCGGTCTTCCCCAGGGAGCAATCGTGCGCGCACATGGAGGACGAACGTATTTCGCTCAAAAGCCTGATGCGCGCGGGGGCAATTTACGCAAGCGTGCTTGCGGAACTGGGAAATTAAAAGCTTCTTTTGACGGATGCCCGTTTTTATCGCGGGTGGATGATATCCGCCCCTGCGACATAAAAACGGAAACGACCTCCGCCGTTCAAGCAGAGGCCGTTTTTCATGCTTTGGTCAATTCTTAATTACCCTTTTCCGCCTAGGTACGCCCGCTTGACCTCCTCGCTCTCGAGAAGCTCCGCGCTGTTGCCGGAAAGCGTCACGCGGCCGGTTTCGAGCACGTAGGTGCGGTCGGTGATGCGAAGCGCCTTGTTGGCGTTCTGCTCGACGAGAAGGATGGTTGTCCCCGCGGCGCGAAGCTCAACGATAATTTCGAAGATCTGCTCCACGAGGATGGGGGAGAGGCCCATGGACGGTTCGTCCATCATCATGAGGGTGGGTTTCGACATAAGCGCACGCGCCATGGCAAGCATCTGCTGCTCCCCGCCCGAGAGCGTGCCCGCGAGCTGGCGGCGCCGTTCCCGGAGGCGCGGGAAGCGGGTGAAGGCGTTCTCCAGTTCCTCCTCCGCCGCCTTGCCGTGGATGTAGGCACCCATCTCGATGTTTTCCATTACGCTCATGCGCGCGAATACGCGCCGCCCCTCGGGCACATGGGCGATGCCGCGGCGCACGATGGCGTGCGGCTCTGCCTTGGTGATATCTTGATTGAGGAACTCGATTTTGCCCGTTTTGGGGCGGATCAGGCCGGATACGGTCTTGAGTATGGTGGACTTGCCCGCGCCGTTCGCGCCGATGAGGGAAACGATCTCCCCCTCGCGCACCTCGAAGGACACACCCTTGACCGCGCGGATCCTGCCGTAATAGACCTCAATATTGTCAACGCTGAGTAACGCGCTCATTCCCCATCCCCCTGTTTACCCAGATACGCCTCGATGACGACCGGGTTCGTCTTGATCTCCTCCGGCGTGCCCTTGGCGATGATCTTGCCGTAGTTGAGCACCGCGATACCCTCGCAGATGCCCATGACGAGGCTCATGTCGTGCTCGATAAGCATGACGGCGATGTTGAAAGTATCGCGCACCTTTTTAATGTTCTGCATCAGCTCCGCGGTTTCCGACGGGTTCATGCCCGCCGCGGGCTCGTCGAGCAGCAGGATGCCAGGTTCCGTCGCGAGCGCGCGCACCATCTCGAGCCTTCTCTGCGCGCCGTAGGGCAGGCTCCCCGCCTGCCAGGAGGCCATATCCTGCATGTCGAAGAGGGAGAGCAGTTCCAGCGCCCTCTCGTGCGCCTTCTTCTCCTGCTTCCAGTACGAGGGCAGGCGCAGCAGGCTTTGCGCAAAGTTGTACTTCATGGAGTTGTGCAATCCGACCAGCACGTTTTCCTCAACCGTCATATCGCGGAACAGGCGGATGTTCTGGAACGTGCGGGCGACGCCAAGCTTGTTAACCTGATACGTGCTCATGCCCAGCGTGTCGTACCCGTCCACGAGGATGGAGCCGCGCGTGGGGCGGTAGACGTTGGTCAACAGGTTGAAGATCGTGGTCTTGCCCGCGCCGTTGGGGCCGATGAGGCCGCAGATCTCCGTCCTGCCCACGGCGATGGTAAAATCGTCCACCGCGTTGAGGCCGCCGAAATCGATGCCCAGGTGCCGCGTTTCGAGAATAGGCAGCTTATCGAGATCCCGCTCCGGGATCAGGCTGTGGCTGGGAAGCGGAACGAGCCTGTTCATTGCGCGTCGTCCTCCTTTTCCCGTTTCCTGAACCATTGCTTGATCGAAGCGCGGATTTCGCCGTTGACGAGCTTCTCGAGCATGCGGCCGAGGGAAAAGTCGTAGGTGCCCATCAAGCCCGAGGGCTTGAAGATCATGACGACGATTAAGAGCAGCGAGTACACGATCATGCGGTACTCGGCGAACGCGCGCAGCAATTCCGGCACGGCGGTAAGCACCGTGGCCGAGAGCACCGAGCCGATCATCGAGCCCATGCCGCCCAATACCACCATCACGAGGATTTCGATGGACTTCATGAAGCCGAAGCCGCCGGGGTTCAGGATGCCGATGTAACCAGCGTAGAGTGCGCCCGCGACCCCCGCGAAGAACGCCGAGACCGTGAAGCCAAGGGTCTTATAATACGTGGCGTTGATGCCGCAGCAGTCCGCGGCGATTTCGTTATCCCGAAGCGACAGGATCGCCCTGCCATGGCGGGATTTCATCATGGCGTGGATGAAAAAGCACGCAAGTCCCACGCACACGAAGGTATTGGTGAAGGTCGTGGCCTTTGGGATGTTCTGCAAACCCGCCGCGCCGTTTGTGAGGGTGAAGCCCAATACATCGTCGATGTTCAGCAGAACCACGCGGATGATCTCGCCGAAGCCCAGCGTGATGATGGCGAGGTAGTCGCCGCGAAGGCGCAGCGCCGGTATGCCGATCATGATGCCGAAGAGCGCCGCGACGATGCCGCCGATGAGGATGCCTATGGGGAACGCGGAGGCGGCGGGGAGGGACGTCCTCGTCATGAAAACGGCGCTCGCGTACGCGCCCACGGCCATGAAGCCCGCGTGGCCGAGCGGGAGCTGGCCGAGGTACCCTGTGGCGACGTTGAGCGACACCGCGAGGATCACGTTGATGCCGATGAGCATGACGACCTT
>DATMYG010000264.1:0-4339 GCA_035561055.1 Clostridia bacterium
TCTTACCATAAAAAAGAACCCACCCTCAACCGTTTTATCAATTGATGGTGGGTTCTTTGGTAGCGGCGACTGGATTCGAACCGGTGACACTTCGGGTATGAACCGAATGCTCTGGCCAACTGAGCTACGCCGCCATAGTTGATGCGCACATCATACGGTGTGCGCATCTTTTGGTTGCGGGGGAAGGACTTGAACCAACGACCTCCGGGTTATGAGCCCGACGAGCTACCAACTGCTCTACCCCGCGATGAAGCCGCTTAGCGGCAAAGATGATAATATCACATCAATTTATCAGGGTCAAGTCTTTTTTACGGCGCGATCATGTAGCAGGTTGGCGCGGGCGTCGCCTTGGGAATGAGCCGCGCACGGAGCGATTCGCTTTTAGGCAAATCGTCCGTAATGACGACGGTCGTGCCGGGGCAGAGATACAGATAGACCCATTGCGCGTCGTCCGGCCCGAGGCGGATGCAGCCGTGCGAGGCGGGTGTGCCCAGCTTCCAGAATTCCTCCTCCATCAAATACCGGTCGTCTCGCTCGGAATAGGGGACGGAATGAAAATAGATCCTGTCCCTGATCTGCGCCCAATACTGGGCGTAGCAGTCGAAATTATTGAAATAAGCGAAGCGCTTTTTATCCTCCCCCATCGTAAAGGTGCCGCGCGGGCTGCGGTCCGTCGCCTCGATGCCGGAGGAGCAGATCATTTCGCGCACCAGCACGCTGTAATTGCCGTACACATCCTTTTCATAAATCATCACGGCTTGATTCGTGAGGTCGACGATGGCGATGAACTTCAAGGGATCCTCGTTGAGCTTCTCCTCCTCCGGGTAGCGCCCACCCTCGCGGGTGCGCAGGCTCTTGGGTGCGAGGGGATAGGCCGCGCTCCGATATGCGGTCAGCTCGGGCGTCGGCATAGGTTCGGGCGTGGGCGCGGGAACCGGAGTCGGCGCCGGCGTGGGCTCGGGCGTCGGAGAAGGCGGAAGCGTCGGCGCGAGCGTCACGTCGACAACATCCGAAGCAGCGAGCGGCGAAACGCCGGGCGTGCCGCCGTTGTCCATGCAGGACGCGAGCAGCACCGCGGCAACAGCCGGGATTGCGATCAACAGGATTCCGATACGGCGAAATTTCATGTCTAGCTCCACGCGGTCGTTCCCGTTGATTGTAACACATCCCCGCGGCGTTGAACAACCCGCAACGACGCGCCGCACCTTTCTTATTCAGGATTCATACTGTATGTATAGAGGACGCGGCTTGCCGCGCAATAACGGCTGAGGTAGGATATTATGAGGATATTAAGACGCGGCGATACGGGCAGCGACGTGAAGGTCGCGCAAACAGCGCTTACGCGCGCGGGTTACGATCCGGGCCCGATAGACGGCGTATTCGGCGCAAAAACCGAGAGCGCCGTCATTCAGTTTCAGAGCACGGTGGGGGTGACGCAGGACGGTGTCATCGGTCCCGCCACATGGGCATATCTCGAACCTTTCGCAATGGAGCCGAATCCGGAAGTGCTGCGCATCGGCAGCCGGGGGGAGATGGTCCGGGCGCTGCAGACGGCGCTCAAGGCCTCCGGCAACGATCCGGGCGCGATCGACGGCATATTCGGGCAGAAAACGAAAGCCGCTCTCGAAGCTTTTCAGAAGAAGGCGGGCATCCCCGTGACGGGCGTCGCGGACGCGATCACGTGGCTTTCCATCGCGCCATACCTTGACTACACGAACGTCGTGCTGCGGCGTGGCAGCACGGGCATGTACGTGATGATCCTCCAGAGCGCGCTCATCAACGCCTGCTTTAACCCCGGCGTGATCGACGGCATCTTCGGAACGAAGACGCAGGCCGCCGTCGTCGCCTTCCAGAAGGCGAACAACCTGACCGCGGACGGCATCGTCGGCCCGAAGACATGGGCCGCGCTCAAGCCGTACATCACGGGCAAAGTGGTTCCCTATACCGTGAAGGCGGGCGACACGCTCTCCTCCATCGCGGCGGCGTACCATACGACCGTGAGCGACATTTTAAAGCTCAATCCCCGCGAGAACCCCAACTTGATCTATCCGGGCGAGGTGTTCTACATCCCGGTGAACAGCTGTTCAACGAATTTGGGCACCGGGGGCACCTGAGGCGACTCGAGCTGATGAGGATTTAAAAAAGGCCGGATGTGCGGCCTTTTTTATGTAATCCGTTCAGATTCAGTCCAGCTTATCCACATCCTCCGGCGCGACGTCATAGTAAATCTCATACTTGAGCGGACTCTCATGCAGCGCCTTGGCGGCGTCCGCGGAGAGCGTATAGCGCAGGAAGTCCGCGTCGCTCCGCTCGAGACGCCCCTGCGCCTCGGCGCGCGCGAGCACGCTTTTTGCGGCGATGACGTCGAGGTTTAAAAGCGAGAGCGCGAAGTAGAACGCCGCGAACGTCCCCGCCGCGAGGCGAAGGAGCTTCATGCGCGGCACGAAAAGCTTGACGGCGCACAGTCCGATGAGCGCAAAGAGGAACAGCATGAACCAGAAAGGCAGGATGCGGTTGATCGTGAGGCCGTAGGCTTCGATGTACATGACAAGCCTCGCCAGCGCGCTCCCAAGGAGCACGACGGTCGCCCCGAGAAGGCCCAGCATCATGCCGCGCAGGGTTTTGCCCTCCTCTGTGAAGGTGACGCAGAGCGCGAAGGCCACAAGGTTGATGGAGGCGACGGCACACAGCTCCGAGAAGCCGCGCACGGCATATTCGGAATAGGTCAGCCCTTCCGGCAGACCCGCAAGTCCGGTCAGATACGTGAACTGGAAGGCGGCGAAGAGCGCGTAAATCCCCAGCAACACGCCCACGGCGGCCGCGACGCCCGCCCCGCTGAAGCGCTTCTGACAAGGGTCCGCCCTGCCGGGCCGCTGCTCGTACGCGTGGTGGAAGATGAACGAATAGAACAGCACCGCCACGACGAGCGCGAAGATGAGGCGCAGCACCGTCGGTCCGAGGCGGATATTCCGAAAGATGTTCTCGAGGACGAGGCGCACTGCGTCATCCGCCGAAATCAAGAGCGGCACCACGACGAGCGCGAGCAAAAAGCCGATGATTAGGCCCACGCGCACAGCGCGGCGGCGCGGGTCTTCCGCCTTCTTCCCAAACGCGCTGCCCGCCGCGCCGAAGAAGCGGCCGATGCTTATGAACGGCGCCACGAAGAAGCCGCGGATGTAGGCGAGGATATACTCGCCCTGCCGCTCGTTTGGTACGATCGCCGTGCACTCGACGGCACCCAGCATCAGTACGAGCGGGATGGCAAGGAAGTCCAGCGCGTTCAGGTTCCGCTCCTCGTAGACGAGATAGCGCGCCATCAGCCACAGGGCGAGGGCGTGCAGCAGCCAGCCCAAGGTCTTGCGCGAGGAGGTCTTCCATGTAAACACATAGAAGCAGACGGCGTAAACAAACCAGAATATCGCGTAGCGCAGGCCCGCCATGCGAAGCGTCGTTTCAAGCAGCGTATCCGCGAAAAGCACCCATGAAAACACCGCGCCTATGGCGACTGCGCCGAGCAGCAACCAGCGCTGCGTCTTCGTATAAGTGCGCTTCTCGATCTTCGGCACGCCCTGTGGCTCGTAATAACCCCGTTCCTCGTTCATGCTCCCTTTGCCTCCTCCGGCACGTATTCGAGTATATCGGCCACCTGGCAGTCGAGTATACGGCAGATCGCGTCCAGCGTGGAAAAGCGGATCGCCCTGCCCTTGTTGGTTTTAAGTATGGAGAGGTTCGCCTGCGTGATGCCCAGCGCATCCGCAAGTTCGCCGGAGCTCATTTTGCGCCGGGCAAGCATCACATCGAGATTGACCCTGATCATAACGCCGCCCTCCTTCATATAGTCAGTTCGTTCTCGCACTTGTATTCCACGGCCTTGCGGAACACCCCCGCGAGCACCAGCGCGAAGAGCCCCGAGAGCAGCATGACGATACCGCACACCGCCGTCATGGGCGTAAAGAACACGAAGCACTTGGCGAGGAACAGCGCTCCCGCCGCCTCCGCCGCGATGCCCATACGCAGGAACGCCCCGACATTGCGCTCCACAAACGGGTCGGCGCTCACGGTTTGCATCACGAGCATCAGCTCGAAGAGCACCCACAGCGCCAGCAGCCCCGCGAGCACCAGAAAGCCGTAGAACAAGACGAGCCCCTCTCCCGCGCCGTAATATGCTTGGAAATACCCGACTGCGCGCTGGAAAACAAAGATCGCCACGAGGCAGAAGAGCACGAACGCCGCGAGCGCGTACAGCAGCGCCTGGGCGACGGCGGCAAGCAAGTTTTTTTTCATAGAGCGCCTCCTCTGAGATTCGATTGCGTACATGATAGCACGCTCAATATCGTAT
>DATMYG010000265.1:0-4426 GCA_035561055.1 Clostridia bacterium
TTCGTAAACCGAGATGAAATCTCCCAGGTCATTGAAGATGGCGCAGCGATCAAGCACCGCCTGCGGTGGGTTATAGGTCGGGTTGTCGAGGTAGCTCGCGTCGAGCATGGCGCACGCGGCGGCGTTGGGCGTAGAGTAACCGATGTACTCAGTGTTCTGCTTGGCGACCGCGGCGTCGCACAGGAAGTTGATAAACGCCTCGGCCTCGGCCGAGTTGTCGCTGGTCTTGGGGATGACAACGTTGTCGAACCATACATTGCTGCCCTCGTCGGGCACGGCGTAAGCGAGGTCGGGGTTGCCCTCCTCTGGGTCCATGCACCAGATCGCGTCGCCTGAGTAAACCACCGCCAGCGCACCCTCGCCGTTGATCATGCTCTCCTTGATGGAGTCGCCAAGATAGGCTAGCACGAGGGGCTTCTGCTCGACCAGCGCCTGTTCGGCGGCGGCGATGTCGGCCTCGTTGCGCGTGTTGATGTCCAGCCCAAGGTAAAGGAGCGCCACGCCGATGGTATCGCGCATGCTGTCGTACATGAAGATCTTCTGGGAATACTTCTCGTTCCACAGAATGGACCAGCTCGTGACGGGATCGTCCACCATGGTGGTATTATAGAGGATGCCCACCGTGCCCCACATGTACGGCACGCTGTACTTGTTGCCGGGGTCGAAGCTCAGGTCCATGAAGCGCTCGTCAATGTTGACGAGGTTGGGGATGTTCTCCTTGTCAAGCTCGTGCAAAAGATCCTGCGCAATGAGCTTTTCGATGATATAGTCCGAAGGGAAGCACACGTCGTAAATGCAGTTGGGAGACTGCAGTTTGACGAGCATTTCTTCGTTATTGGCCATGGTGGTGTAGTTGACCTCGATGCCGGTCTGCTCGGTAAACTGGTCGAGCAGTTCCTCGTCGATGTAGTCGCCCCAGTTGAGCACGTTGATCGTGACCTTGTCGGAGCCCCCGCACCCGGCCGCCAGGAAGCTTACGCTCAGCAGCAGCGCGAGCAGAAGTGCCACCTTTGTTTTCATTCCCGTTACCTCCTTGAAAAGATTTATTGTTTGGCTTTCACCTTGCGGTTTTGTATCGCCGCTTCGCGCTCCTCGCGTATGGACTTGAGGTTGACGATGAGAAGAAGCGTCACCACGGCCACAAACATCAGCGTCGAAAGCGCGTTGATCTTGGGGCTGATGCCGCGGCGTGCGACGGAGTAGATGTAAATCGAAAGGTTCTGGATGCCGTCCGTGGCGAACCAACTCACCACGAAATCGTCAAGGCTAAGCGTGAACGCCATAATGAAGCCCGAGACGATGCCCGGCATGATGTCCGGCACGACCACCTTCGTAAGCGCCTGCCACGGCGTGCAGCCGAGGTCTATCGCCGCCTCGTAGAGCGAGTTGGAGCTTTGGCGAAGCTTCGGCATGACCGAGAGGATTACGTAAGGGATGCAGAAGGTGATGTGCGCGATGAGCATGCGCACATACCCGCCCCGTATGCCCATGAAGGCGAAGAGCATCATGAAGCTGATGCCCGTGACGAGGTCGGGGTTGACCACCGGCAGCTGGGATGCGTTTTCGACGAACAGGCGCGGGCCTTTTTTCATCGAATGGATGCCGATGGCGGCGAACGTGCCGATGAAAGTGGACACCACCGCCGAGATGACGGCGACGGAAAGCGTCACCCACAGCGCGTCGATGATGGTGGCGTCCGAAAAAAGCTGTTGGTACCACTTGAACGAAAAACCGCCCCAGTTGCCCATCGTGCGCGATTGATTGAAGGAAAAGACCATCAGTATGACAATGGGCGCGTAGAGGAACAGCAGCATCAACCCGAGGTAAGTGCCCTTGAAGAACGCGCGCAGCCGTTTCACCACAGGCGCCCCCCTTCCTCGCCGGCCTCGCGCTCGGAGCGGCGCAGCACGAACATCGAGATGAGCACGAGGATCAGCAGGATGAACGACAGCGCGCTGCCCACGCCCCACGCGGATTTGCCGAGGGTGATGAACTGCTCCTCGATGAGGTCGCCGTAGAGCATGAACATGCCGCCGCCCAAGAGGCGCGAGATTGCGAAGGTCGTGATTGCGGGGATGAACACCATCGTAATGCCCGAGATAACCCCGGGCATGGAGAGCGGCAGCACCACCTTGAAGAAGGTTTGCACGCCGTTCGCGCCCAAATCGCCCGCGGCCTCGAGCTGGGATGAATCGAGCTTGACGAGCACCGTGTAAATGGGCAGTATCATAAAGGGCAGGAAGTTATATACCGTGCCCAGCAGCACCGAGACTTCGCTGAAGGGCAGCAGAAGCTGCAGCGCGTAGGTTCGAAGCAGGAAGTTCATCCACATCGGCACCACAAACAGCACGCTGAGCAGAGACGCCGTCGATTTCTTCATTTTGGAGAGCAGGTACGCAATCGGGTAGCCCAAGAGAAGGCAGACCGCCGTCGCTTCCAGCGCCACGAGGATGCTGCGCAACAGCACCTTCATGTACGAGGAGGAAAACAGCGCGGCCCTGATGTTCTCGAGCGTGAACGCGCCCGAGGCGTCGCTCACGGAATAATAGACGATCAGGAGCACCGGCGCCAATATGAAGATGACCATCCATACCACGTACGGATAGGCGAACATGGTACGCTTCATTCGCCTTCTTCCTCCGCCTCTTCCTGCTCGGCCTCGATTTCCGCCTCAAGCTCCGCCTCGATGAGCTCGTCCTCGGTCGTGAAATCGAGCTCGTCCTTGCTGACGCTCTTGTGCATGATGTGGATGGCGTCCGGCTCGAGGGAGATGCCCACGCGGCTTCCCGGCGCGACATAGTCGGTCGAATGGACGGTCAGCGTCATGTCGCCGCAGTCCACGCAAAATTCATAGTGCACGCCCATAAACAGCACGCTCCTGACCGTGCCGTGTATGCGCGCCTCCTCGGGGGCGACGATGTCGATGTCCTCCGGCCTGAGCACCACGTCTACGGGCTCGTTGGCTGTAAAGCCCTTGTCGACGCAGATGAAATCAAGGCCGATGAACTCCACAAGGTAATCCTTGCGCATCACGCCGGGGAATATGTTGCTTTCGCCGATGAACTTGGCGACGAATACGTTCTTGGGCTCGTTGTAGATATCCGCCGGCGTGCCGATCTGCTGGATGAGGCCTTCGTTCATGACTACGATGGTGTCGCTCATCGTGAGCGCCTCCTCCTGGTCGTGCGTCACATATACAAAGGTAATGCCAAGCGCCTGCTGCATGCGCTTCAACTCGATCTGCATGCCTTTTCTGAGCTTCAGGTCGAGCGCGCCCAGCGGCTCGTCGAGAAGGAGCACCTGCGGGCGGTTGACGAGCGCGCGCGCGATGGCCACACGCTGCTGTTGCCCGCCAGAGAGCTGCTCGATCCAGCGCTTACCATAGCCCTTGAGGTTGACCATTTCGAGCATTTCGCCCACGCGCTTGTCGATTTCGGCTTTGGGGAGTTTCTGTATCTTCAGGCCGAACGCCACGTTGTCGTAGACGTTCAGGTGCGGAAAGAGCGCGTATTTCTGGAATACCGTGTTCACGCGGCGCTTGTAGGGCGGCACGTTTGAAACGTCCTGCCCGTCGATGAGGATTTTGCCCTCCGTGGGCATCGCAAAACCCGCGATGAGCCTGAGAGTCGTCGTCTTACCGCAGCCGGAGGGGCCGAGCAGCGTCAGGAATTCGCCGTCGCGGATATACAGGTTGATGTTTCTGAGCGCGTCCTCCCCGTCGTAGGTCTTGCGCACGTTTATAAGGTCGATCAGGTGTTTGGACATAGCTACCCCGTTCTCAGAAGCTGGGCGGGGTGGCAACCCACAGCACCTTCGCTTCCGTTTTGCCGTTGTTGACGATGTAATGAACGCTTGAAGGCTTGAAGCAGAAGCTCGAGCCGCGGCGCACCTTGAATTCCCTCTCGCCCAGGCGCAGCGTCACGCCGCCCGTGAGCACGTGGCCGAACTCTTCCCCCTCGTGGGGGTCGTCCTCAGGCGTGCGTCCTCCTGGCGCGAGGGTGACCATGATGGGTTCGAGCAGGTTTTTCTGCGCGTTGGGGATCAGCCACGTAATCGCGTGGCCCGCCTCCGCGTCCTCCTTGACGAACACGTCGTCCGCGCCGAAAACTACCTTTTCCTCGCGCGGCTCCGCGAAGAAATCCGCGAGATCCGTGCCGAGCGCCTCGAGGATATCCGTCAGCGTCGCAATGGAGGGGGAGGTCAAATCCCGTTCAAGCTGGGAGATGAAGCCTTTGCTGAGTTCCGTACGCGCCGCCAGCTCCTCCTGCGTGAGGCCGAGGCGGATGCGTCTTCGCTTGATCTTCTCGCCGATTTGCATGCGTCGTCCTCCCTTCCCGCGGCAGCAGCATTGTAAACCGTTTGTTTAAAATATCTAAACCGCCGGATGCTATTAAACCATTTTTGACGCTTCTTGTCAATATAGTAT
>DATMYG010000266.1:0-9998 GCA_035561055.1 Clostridia bacterium
CATCGCTCACGCTCATTGGATGGAGATAAAACGCAAAATTAAGGGCATAAATTTGCTGGATGATGTGGATTGCGACATGCTCGGAATCTACTGTCACCTCCTCGCCCGCCGCGAGCGCATACTTTTTCCAAACCCTGATGACAAAATCGAGGATAATGATGTCGACGCCATCGTGACCGCTATGCTCAAGGTGCATGTGGATTACATGATGACTCTAGAGCGCCTCATCGCACAGTACGCTGAAAAACTCGGCCTTACGCCGGGCGGCCGGGCGCGGCTTGCGAAGCGGGAGGCTGAGAAGCCGCGGGAGAACAAATTCTCCAAGTTTCAAAAATGATCGACCGCGCGACCGAGTATGCGATTGCCTGCGTGCAGGACGAGCTGCCGGTTGGGAAAATGGGGCGGCTGCACAAGCTCGCGTGCCGGCGACACCTTGAGGACCTCGACCGCCTATCATCACCGGCGTTTCCGTATGACTGGAAACCGGACCTATCAGAACGGATACTAGATTACTCGGAATCTCTGACGATCGCCGAGGGCATGGAACCGCGCCCGGTGCGGCTTCATAAGTTCCAGACATTCGACCTCGGCACACCCTTCGGATGGGTGCGGAAGGATAACGGGTACAAGCGCTTCCGGCGCAGCTATAAGAGCATGGCGCGCCAGAACGGCAAAACCTTTCAGAACGGCATCACGGGCAGTTATATTGCGGGGTTTTCCGGCTACCAATACGGTCGGCTATTCACGGCAGCGACCAAGAAGCGGCAGTCGAAACTTGCCTGGGACGAAATCGCGAAGTTCATCCGCGCCGATCCGGACCTGTCAGAGCTCTTTAGAGTACAGGATTACATCGCGCTAATCACGGCGCTGCAGACGAACTGCACGATCGAGGCCCTTTCAAAAGAAGGCGGTCTCGATGATGGTTTTCGGAGCATCTACAGTTCCGTTGACGAGATACACCAGCTCCGGGATAACTCGATTTATAAGTCGCTGTACAACGGCACGCGCTCGCTGGCCGAAACGCTGGTGAGCATGATCACCACCCGCGGCTTCGACCTGACCAGCTTCTGCAAGGAGATGGACGATTACTGCGTCCATATCCTCGAAGGCACCGCTACGGCGGAGGACTTCTTCGTCGATATCTATTGCCTCGATGATGATGACGACTGGTACGACCCGGCCAACTACATCAAGGCGAACCCACACATCGCCTCCACGCCGGAAGGGCTCGAGGTACTGATCCGCGACGCGCAGACCGCGAGGGATCAGGGCGGCAGCGAACTGCGCGATTTTGTTACCAAGGCCCTGAACCTGTGGTTCCAGTCCTCGGACGAGTCGTTCGTGATCGACCGCGAGTGGAAGGCGTGCGCAACGCGGAGGCCGCTCGAGGCGTTCCGCGGCGAACCATGCACGGTTGGCCTTGACCTCTCCCACGGCGGCGACCTTACCACGCTCGCGCTCGAATTTGAGCAGCGGCGGGATGAGCGCCTGAAGTATTACCTATATTCCCATTCCTTCATGCCACGCGCCCGCCTCGCGGAGCATATCAAAACCGATATTGCCCCGTATGACGACTGGGAGCGCATGGGGCTTATCACGATCACGGGCGGCGCAGGTGACTATAAAAACGATTACCATTTTATAGTCAATCACCTGGCCGAACTGCGAGACCAGTACGACTTGAAGATCAGGGGGATCGGCTACGATCCGCATAACGCGGACGCGTTTCTCGCGGACCTATCCGAATTCGACTGCCCGCTTATTGAAATTCGGCAGTCCGCGCGCGCGCTGAACGACGGCACCGATCACCTGCGGCTTTCCATTCGCTCCGGCGAGGCTGAATATGACGAAAGGAATGAATTGCTTACATGGTCCGCCCTAAATGCGAAGATCGTGCGCAACTCTTTCGGAGAGATGAAGATCGACAAGGAGCCGAGCGCTCGCTATAAGCGCATCGACCCGATCGACGCCGCAATCGACGCGCATATCGCCGGGATGAAGGTCGGCGCAGAAATCACTATCAACTATGAGAACGAAATGAAGAAATACCTTGAAAGGATGATGGGAGGCAAGCATGCCGAGTAGGATTATCGACAAAATGATGGCGCGATTCGGCTATGTCCGACCATCCGCATCCACGGATGGAACAACCACGATCACCATAGACCAGCTCATCGACCTGCTTAATACAGGTAAAACCAGGGGGAAAAGCGGCGCGCTTTCGGAAATTACCTACTATTCCTGCATGAAAATCCTTTCAGAGGCCATCGGCAAGCTTCCATATAAGCTGCTTCGGCGCAATGTTGACGGAGGGGTTGATGAAGCGCGCGATCATTACCTGTACCGGATTTTGCGGTATCAGCCCAACCCCTACATGACGGCGACGCATTTCTGGTCGACCGTGGAGCTTTGCCGCAATCATTTCGGCAATGCGTATGTGATGATCCGCGGCGCCGGGCGTGATATGTCCTTGTGGATACTCGACCCCGGCCGGATGAGGATATGGTGGGACGACGCGAAGATGCTCGCGGACGCGCCGATGCTCTGGTATGTCTACAACGATGAAAAGGGCAAGCAGCATATCCTCCGGTATGATGAGGTCCTCCACTTCAAAACCTCGATGTCGCTCGACGCGGGCGTCACCGGCCTGCCGGTATGCGATATCCTGTCGCTTACCGTGCAAAGCAACATCACCGCGCAGCGCACACTCGACAGGCTATATGAAAACGGTTTCGTGGCAAAGGCCATTGTGCAGTATACCGGAGCCTTGAACAAAGAACTCGAAAAAGGCTTCGTCAAGCTGCTGGAGGATTACGCGCAGGGAAAGGTTGAGGAATCCCCGAACTTTATCCCCATTCCCCTTGGGACATCAATCACGCCGTTGAACATCAAACTGACCGACGCGCAGTTTATCGAGATCAGGAGGTACAGCGCGCTGCAGATCGCGGGGGCCTTCGGCATAAAACCTGTCCAGATCAACGATTACGAAAAAGCGAGCTATGCGGCTTCGGAGCAGCAGAACCTCGCTTTTTATGTTGACACACTGCTTTACCCGCTCAAGCAGTATGAGGAAGAAACCTCGAACAAGCTCCTTGCCAACACGGATATCGACGTCGGTTTTTTCCCGAAGTTCAATGTCCAGGCCATTCTGCGGGCCGATTATAAGACGCAGCTTGAGAGCCTGACGAACGCGGTGCAAAAAACCGTGCTCACCCCGAACGAGGCGCGTGGAGAGCTCGACCGGCCTGCGAAGCCCGGCGGCGACGAACTGATGGTGAACGGAGGATATGTGCCGGTGGGAATGGCCGGAAAGCTTTACGAAAAAGGAGGCAATGGCAATGGCTAAGTATTTCAGCGTAAAAGCCAGCTCCGAGAAGATCCGCATCGACTTCTATGGAGATATCGTTGCGGATGCGTTCTGGAAGTGGACAGACGACGACAAATGCCCGAGCGAGATTGCTGACGCTTTGAAGAACAACCCCGGCGCGACGATAGAAATGCACATCAACTCAGGCGGTGGCGACGCCTTCGCAGGGCTTGCGATCTATAACATTCTCAAGACTCATGCCGGGCGCAAAGTCGTGTATGTGGATGGGCTCGCAGCCTCGTCCGCCTCCGTGATCGCCATGGCGGGCGACGAAATCAATATCCCGAAGACCGCGCACCTCATGGTCCATAAGCCGTGGACCAGCGCATGGGGAGCTAACGCCGACGATATGCGTAAAGCGGCTGACATGCTTGATGCCGTGGAAACGTCCATGATGGCTGCCTACATGACCCGCGCAGTAGATGGAGTCGATGAGGAAGCTATCAAGGCGTTGGTTGCTGCCGAAACGTGGATGACCGGCGAAAAAGCCGCTCAATACTTCAAGGTTACCGTCACAGAGTTGTCCGCGGCAGCCTGCACCAGCGATGTACTGGCAAGATACACGAATACCCCGCCGGAGCTCAAGGCACCCCCTACGCCGCCTCCGGCAAATGATCCGCCTGCGTCCGACGCGATGAACGTCGGTGACGAGCTCGCGATAGTGAGCTCTTATATTTTTTCTCAAAGAGAGGAGTTAGATAATGAATAAGAAAATGCGTGAGATCCTGGACAAGATGGACGCGGCTCGTGCTGCTGCGACGAAGCTGTTTGACGAGGGCAAGACCGCGGATGCGCGCGCCAAGCTCGATGAGGCGAAGAACCTCCAGGCTGACTATGAAGTCGCCAAAGAGCTTGACGACATTGAGCATCAGCGCGCGGCTGAGGGCGCGGCGAATGGCAAGAAAGGCGACACCGGCAAGGCGAGCGGTTTTGTGGCCATGGCTAAGATGCTGCGCAAGGAAAAGCTGGTGGATGCGGAAGCAGCCATGATCACCTCCACGGACGACACCACGAACACCGAGAACTACCTCGTGCCCGAGGACGTGGATTACGAGATCCGCGAACTGC
Source organism: Clostridia bacterium (assembly GCA_035561055.1). Taxonomy (GTDB): domain Bacteria; phylum Bacillota; class Clostridia; order Christensenellales; family CAG-138; genus Phil1. Next base: position 4,436 of record DATMYG010000266.1, read on the forward strand.
GTAAGTCCTACCCGTCCGCGAAGGACGATGTCACTGTCATTCCGACCGGGACGATGAGCGGCAGCTTCAACTTCGAGACGAACGATGACGGCGAGCTTTCCGATCTCACCGATGGCGAGGACATTTCCGAAGCAACAAAGCCGGTTTTCGTCAAGAAGACCTGGCAGGTCGCGCTCAAGGCTGCGCTCATCTTCGTTTCGACCATCCTTCAGGGCGTCGAGAAGGCCGGCCTGATGGTCTACCTGAACCGCTGGTTCGTGCGCAAGGCTGTCCGTACGGAAAACAAGAAGATCTTCGCGACCCTCCGCACCGACAAAACGCCCATCTACATCAAAGGTTGGCAGCAGCTCAAGCGGAGCATCAACCTCGATCTCGATGAGGCTGCGCTGTCGGACGGTGTGATCATCACCAATAAGACCGGCTGGGACATCCTCGACAGCGCGGTGGATGGCATGGGTCGCCCGATTCTTCAGTCGGATCCCGTCGACCGGACGCGCAAAACGTTCCAGGGACTTCAGGTGCGTGCTTACCCCAATAAGCAGCTCCCGAACGTCTCCGGCCGCGCGCCGTTCTTCTACGGGTCCATCAAGGCGGCGTGCTACTTCATCGACCTAATGGGGTATCAGTTTGCCGTGAGCGAACACTTCAAGTTCAACAAGGCCGTGACCACGCTGCGCGTGATCGAGGGCTTCGACTGCATCCAGGGCGACACAGGCGCATACTGCTACGGCCTCATGGTCCCCGATATGGGTAACGGCGTCCTCGCCATGCTCGACGTGCTCTCCGTAGCCGGCGACACTGTCGGGAAGACGGTGCTCAGCGCTGCTCCCGCCTGCCCTGCTGGCTATACTGCGAAGTACAAGATCGGCGATGGTCTGACCGTTCCGGAATATGATACTGTCATTGCCTCCGGCTATACCGCGATCGGTGCGACTGAGATCGCGGCGACCGCCGGACACATCGCGGTCGTGGTTTACCTCGACGCTGACAACAAGGTCAAGGCTGCCGGCTCCGCTACGGTGGTCGTAAAAGCGGAGTAACGCCATATGATACTGACGCTCGATGAGGCTAAGGACTACTGCCACGTTGATCATGATAAAGACGACCCCTACATCACCGGCCTGATCGGCATGGCGGACAAATACCTCCGGGCGGCAATAGGCGAAGCGTATGTTGAGACCGACGAGCGGGCGAAGGAACTCGCCCGCTTGTGCGTTTCGGACTGCTATTTCAATCGCTCAACGCAGGGGGCGAAAGCAGAAGGCACGATTAATCGGCTTGTCAACGACTTCATGCTTCAACTCAAGCTCGGGGGGTGAGCCTTTGCAACCGGGAGAACTCAACAAAAGGATCACGGTGCTCAGCTATATTAACAGCGCGTGGGTGGCCGACAGATCCGTATGGGCGGGTGCGGAGTATTTATCCAAAGTCATCTTTTCTCCACTCGCCACAGGCGCGCAGGGATATAAGATAACGGCGCTGCGCTTCTCGGAGCCTACACAGCATCAGGCGCTCGTCGTCGACGGAAACCACTGCATGATCACGGCCGTTCGCCGGTTTCTCATGCATGTGGAGATGGATGTCACCATCATAATGCCGCATCCGTTTACGCTCCGTAGGAATAACACCGATGTAAGTACATTTTACGGGGCGCTGGCCGAGCGATATGTGGCATGGATGCAGCAAACTCCGGGCGCAAAAAGCGAAACCGGCATGCTCCTCGTCACGCCGAAGGCGGTCGAGCTTCGCGCGGGCGATATCGTCGTGGGCGCTGCGGGCCGTTTCAGCGTCCGCCAGTGCCATGTCGCTGACGAATATCGCAACGACTACGAGATCGTCAAGGTGGGTGATGCATAATGCCCGGCGTAGACCTCAGTCAGCTGGATAAACTGGACGCTCGGATGAATGAAGTGCTGCGTCAAGCACCTGAAAAGCGCAGGGAGCTGCACGAAAATCTTTCCGGCATGATGAAGGATGTCGTCGATCAGAGCATCGACGCAAGTATCAACGACGCGCGGGGGCAGATCAAGGACTGGCAGAAGCAATACGTGGGCACGGGCGGCGGATACGCCGCCGTGCGCGCCTCGGACGAAAGCACCGGGGACAAAAGCCCCGGCGCGATCACAAACTATGTCGACAGCGGCCATAAAATCCGCCCACCGAGCGGAAGAGATCCGCATTACCGTCCACGAATCAATGTCGCGTATGTCAACGGTGCGCATTTCTACGAGACGGCAGCGCCCGTTGTCGCATCACAGGCGGTCGCCGCGGCTGAAAAGTTTGTAGCCGACATCGCCGGGATACTGGAGGGCAAATGATTACGCCGGAAAAGATCGTGCAGGCCATAAGAACGCTGCTGCGCGCGGCGCACCCGGCACACGAGGACGAGCCGTACACGGATAAAGTGCCGCAGGATTTCAAACGCCCCTCACTTTTCATTGAATCCATGGGGGGTGAGAGCGCGCCGATCACGCGGGCGACGATGGCCAACACCGAGAAATACCGCGTTTGGTGCTTCTCCCCGATCGACGATTACGGTCACAGCGAGGCGTCGGCGCTCCGTGCGCTTCAAGAAAGCGTGCGAGCCGTATTCGACAAGGGATGCATCCGGGTCGAGGGCCGCGCGCCGCGGGTGAAGATGAGCCTCGATCCTCCGCAGGCGGATTATGCCATCGTAAACATCGCGATGGAGTACACCGAACTGCGGCGCACGGATCCGGCGGAACTGCCGCAATACGATACTATGCAGGACGTCAAACTGATTTTGACAGATAAGGAGTAGGAAATGGGACTTCCCAAAATCACGATTACCTTTACCGCGGCGGCCGAGGCCGTAAGCCGTCGCGCCGGGCAGGGCACCGTCGCGCTTATCCTCCGGGATGCGGCAGCGCAGGGCGTGCATGAGATCGGCGCGGCGGATGATATCCCCGCTGCGCTGGGCGCGGAAAACAAGGCGTACATCGCTCAGGCGCTCATCGGCAACGTCAACAGGCCGGGCAAGGTCATCGCCTGCGTAGTCGCCGTGGCCGCGGGAATCGTCGATGCTCTCGCAATCCTCGCGCTGTATGATTTCGACTGGCTCGCAGGACCTCCCGATCTCAGTGCGGAGGACGCAGCGGCCGTTAAATCCTGGGTCCGCACGCAGCGCGACGATTACAACAGGATTTATAAGGCCGTGCTCCCCAACCTCGTGGCCGATGACGAGGCGGTCGTAAACTTTACCGCCGCCGATATCGCCGTGGGCGAGGCGGAGTATGCAACGGCGGGATACTGCGCCCGTATCGCGGGGCTGATCGCCGGGACCCCGCTTTCCCAGAGCGTGACGTATGCCGTGCTCGAGGAGGTTTCCGACGTCGAGCGGCTCTCGAAGGCCGCGCTCGACGCGGCGGTGGAAGCGGGAAAGCTTGTGCTTGTCCACGACAGCACAAAGGTCAAGGTCGGCCGGGGCGTCACCTCGCTGACCACCGTCGCCGGAAAGAGCAAGCAGCTCCAGAAAATCAAGCTCGTCGAGACGCTCGATCTCATCCAGCGCGACCTGCGCATGCTCACGCAGGACAACTACATCGGGAAGATGGCCAACAGCTACGATAACAAGGTCGTGCTCATGAGCGCCTACATGGCGTATTTCAAGGAGCTCGAGGCCGAAGGCGTGCTGCAGGCCGGAAGGTCCCGCGTGGAGATCGACATCGCCGCGCAGCGGCAGTATCTCAAGGATCGCGGCGACAACGTGCTCGGAATGACGGATATGCAGATCAAAACTGCGGATACCGACGAGCACGTTTTTACCAAGGGCAGCATCCGCATGCTCGATGCCATCGAGGACGTAGACCTCGACATCGATTTCTAAGGAGGGCGTAATGGATAAGGTAAGCAGAGTAATCAGCGGAACGTGGGGCGAGGTGTGGCTCGACGGCGAGTATGTCGGCGAATGCTACGGCGCGCAGGCGAAGCTCGCCTATAACCGCGAATCCATCCAGCAGTGCCGGAAGCTCATGCCCGGCAAGAAGCTCATGAGCGTCGAGGGTACCGGCTCCCTGAAACTGTACAAGGTCAACTCCCGCATGATCCGGGCCGTTGCCCTTAAGGTCAAGGATGGGAAGGATCCGCGTTTCACCATCATCTCGAAGCTCGACGACCCCGACGCATACGGCGCGGAGCGCATGTCCATTTCGGGCGTTGCGTTCGACGACACAACGCTCGCCGACTGGGAGGTCGGGAACATCGGGAAGACCGAGAACCCGTTCACCTTCGAGGACTTTGAACTTCTAGACGCCATTGAGGAGGGCTAAAACCTATGGATAACATGACTGTAATGCTCCTCGGAGCAAGCGCTGATCTGACCGAGTGCCCGGTTGGCGAGTTTGAGGTGTCGAGGCTGTCGAAAAAGCTCGGACAGCCTTTCATGGTCAAGGGACGGGCCCTCACCATGCGCGAGTTTGACGATATGCCGAAGGAGAACTTCAAGCAGCACGTCATCCTCAAAGCCGTGTTCGAACCGGATTTTAAGGATGCGGATCTCGCCTCAAAGATGAAGCCGCAGGGACGGAAAACACCCCTCACGCCGATCGAGGTGATCGACGAGCTGTTCTTGCCCGGCGAAATCGTCAACCTGTACAACTGCATCACCGAGCTGAGCGGATTCGGCGATGATGCGGTTGCAAAGATCCAAAAAAACTGACGAGCGACCCGGAGTTGATGTTCATGTTCCATATCTTCCACGAACATAACATCCTTCCGGGTCAGTTCTATGAGATGCCGACGGGCGAAAAATTGATTCCGCGGGCGTTCGTCAACGAAATGCTGGATCGGCGCGCGGGGAAGGTCAAGCCGAATCCGAATGAAAAATCAAAAATCAAGGTGAAAGGGAGGCGGTAATTGTGGCTACGGACATCAGCATAATGATCAGCGCGAAGGATAATTTTTCCGAAGCGATCAAAAAGATGAAGGAGACGCAAACCGCCTTCCGCAAAGACCTCGGGCAGCTCGATAAGGAACTTACCGCCCTCAATAAAAACAAGATAACGTTGAAAACCGACCTGACTAAAGCCAAGCGCGAACTGAACGAAGCAAGTAAGGCCTTCGCCGAAACGGGCGACGAGGCGGCGCGCCTGCGCATGGAAGCCGCCCAGGCGGATTACGATAACATCAGACAAAACCTCGACCTCGTAGGCAAGGCTGCGAAGCAAACTACGCGGGATATGGAGAACCTCACCGGCGTGGTCTCAAAAACTGAGACGCGCATGGGAGTAAGCGAGGGCGGCACGCTGGCCATGCTAGCGAAGGCTGGCGCTTTCGCCATGGTCGGAAACGCGGCTATGGGCTTAGGCGGCACGCTGATTGGTTCGGCTTATGGATCGCAGACCGGAGACGCGGTCAGCTCGATCCTCGGCGGCGCAGTTTCAGGAGCGGCATTGGGTTCAGTCGTCCCCGGAGTTGGAACGGCAGTAGGCGCTGCGCTCGGTGCGCTTACCGGCGCAATTCAATCATACACGAAGATTTTTGAGAGCGAGGACGAAGCCTTCAAGAGCGTCGTGCAGGATCAATACGAGACGCTCATGCAGGA
>DATMYG010000267.1:0-11478 GCA_035561055.1 Clostridia bacterium
TACGACATCGTCGAGGGGAAGCAGGTCGGCACCCGGTTCGTGGGCGGGAGGCGGGCATGAGGGCGACAAGGGACATCATACTGGACGCTGTCGCCGCGAAAAGCACCATCGCCCTCGCGGGAACGGACGCGAAGAACCGCGCGCTGGCCGCGATGGCGGACGCCTTAATTGCAGACGCGCAGCGCATCCTCGCAGCGAACGCGGCGGATATGCAAGCCGCGCGCGCGACGCTCGGCGAGGTCATGCGCGACCGTCTTTTGTTGACCCCGGAGCGCATCCGAGGCATGGCCGAGGGCATCCGCGCGCTGATTGATCTGCCCGACCCCGTGGGCCGGGTGCTTAGCGTAGCGAAAAGGCCGAACGGGCTTGTCATCGAGAGGACGACCGTGCCCTTCGGCGTAATCGCCATCATTTATGAAAGCCGCCCGAATGTGACGGCGGACGTCGCCGCGCTTTCAATCAAAGCCGGCTCAAGCTGCGTCCTAAGGGGCGGCAAAGAGGCGTATAGGAGCGCGGAGGCCATCGTGCGCGCTCTGCGCGCGGGGCTTGCCGAAGCCGGGCTGCCGGAAACCGCCATGAACCTCGTGGAGGACACGAGCCGGGACAGCGCGCTTGAACTGATGAAAGCCGCGGGCCTCGTGGACCTTCTCATCCCAAGAGGCGGCGCGGCGCTGATCCGGGCGTGCGTTGAAAACGCCACGGTGCCCTGCATCGAAACGGGCACGGGCATCTGCCACGTGTACGTGGATAAGGCCGCCGACCTCGGCATGGCGCTCTCCATCGTGGAAAACGCGAAGGCGAGCCGCCCCAGCGTATGCAACGCGTGCGAGGTCTGCCTCGTCCACAGGGACGTCGCGCAAGCATTCCTCCCCCGCCTTCTGGAAAGGCTCACGGGGGAGCGGAGCGCCGCGGGCAAGCATCCCGTCGAGTTGCGCCTGTCCGAACGGGCGGCCGCTATTGTCGAAGGGAAACCCGCCGGAGGAAACGACTTCGATACGGAGTTCCTCGATTATATCCTCGCCGTGGAGGTTGTGGACGATCTCGACGGCGCAATCAAGCACATCGCCAGGCACTCCACGCATCACAGCGAGGCCATCGTCACGGCGGACGGGGCTGCGGCGCGGGAGTTCGCGGCGCGAGTGGACAGCGCGACGGTCTACATCAACGCCTCCACCCGCTTTACGGACGGAGGCGAATTCGGGCTCGGCTGCGAAATGGGCATTTCCACGCAGAAGCTCCACGCGCGCGGCCCAATGGGGCTCGAGGAACTTTGCACCTATAAGTATATCGTGAGAGGCGCGGGGCAGATCCGCTAGTCTTCGACTGGCTCGCCGCGGCTTTTGCGGTATGTCGCCAGCACGGCGGCCTCGATGCCCGCGTCCACGCCGTCGCCCGTCATGCGGCGAAATCCGTATTCCGTCAGCCCGCCTTTCGTGGCAACCTCCGACATGGTCGCCGGATAATCGGAACGCCTGATCGCGGAGGCGAAGTTCATCTCCGCGATTCGTTTGCTCGTATGTTCGTCGAACCCGAGAGTGATGCCCGCGCGGATATACGCGTCTATCAGGTACGCAGCAAAACCGAGGCCGCACGCGGCGTAGACGGTGGTCTTTTCGATATCCTCTTCCGCGACCTCGAAGGCGAAGCCCAGGCGGTGGAACGCATCCCTGACGGCGCGGTCGCACTCCTTCGTGTAGGCGATGATGCCCCTAGCGTCCACGATGGCGAGCGTGGGCATCGCCCGCGCGATTACGGCGCCCCCGCCGAGCGCTTCCCTGATCTCCCCCGCGGGAAAGCCCGCCATGAAGCTGACGACGGTTTTGCCAACAAGGCTCGTCCGCTCGATCTTCGGGGCGAACTCGAGGAACACGTTCTTTTTCACGGCGAGAAAGACATATTCGCAGCTCCTGAAGACCTCGTTGACGTCCAGGGTTGCGCCGATTCCGAATTGCTCCCGCGCCAAAGCCAGGGTCGCCTCCGATTTGGAGCAGACGAGTATGTCGCCCCGCTCATAAATGCGATGCTCGACCAGGGCCTTCGCGAAAGCCCTGCCAAGGTTGCCGAACCCAACAATACCGATTTTTTTCATAAACAAACCTCTCTTATGCCATCGCCCGGCGCGGCAGAATCATGCCGCCCGCGCGTCGCTTACGCGTCCAGATCGATACCGGAGCGCCTGAGGATATCGCGAAGGCCGTCGTGGATTTCCTCGCGGGAGAAATCATGCGCCTCAAGCCGCCCATCGTCTATGTCGTTGAGCCTCTGGTAGAAATCCAGAGCGAGCAGGATGTGCCCCTCGTCGTCCGAGGCATACTCCCGATGGAGCAGATCCTCCGCCGCGCAGAAATCGTTTTGCGCGATGAGCTCGAGAAGCCGCCTGTGCAGCAAATCCGTTTCGCCAAGGGACTGCGGATCTGCGATTTCGTACGCGATCGCGTCCTTTTTGAAGATGAGTCGCGCTACAAACTGAATCAGAGCTTCGATCTGGCGCATAATCCAATCCTGCCGTATCATGGTTCCCCCCGCCTTTCGCGCGCTTACCTGCCGCCGAGCCTGACCCTGGGCAGATGCCAGATCTCCTCGGCATACTGCTTAACGGCCCGGTCGGAGGAGAACATGCCCGCACTGGCGATGTTGACGAGGCACTTGCGGCCAAAGGCCAAAGTATCCCGGTAATCGCGGTTGGCGCGCAGCTTCGCGTCGATGTAGGGCATGAGGTCGAGCAGCGTGAAGTACTGATCCGGCGCATGCCAGTTCGCCCCGAAAAGGATGGAGTTGTAGATTTCGCCGAACGAGCCCGTGCCGCCGTCGCTGAGCCGGCCGTTGACGAGCGTATCCAGCATGCGGCGGATGCGCGCGTCCTGGTCATAGATCGCCTTGGGATTATAGGTCGGCCGTACGCAGGAAATTTCTTCGACGCGCGCGCCGAAGATGTAGTTGTTGTCGAGCCCGGCCTGCTCGACGATTTCGATATTCGCACCGTCGTAGGTGCCCAGCGTCACCGCGCCGTTGAGCATCAGCTTCATGTTGCCCGTGCCGGAGGCCTCCGTGCCCGCGGGCGAAATCTGCTCGGAAATGTCCGCGGCGGGGATGATGTGCTCCGCATAGGAGCAGTTGTAGTTTTGCACGAACACCACGCGCATGAGGTCCTTCATCGCGGGGTCGGAATTGACGAGCCGCGCGACCTCGTTGATATATTTGATGATGCACTTGGCGCGCATATAGCCCGGCGCCGCCTTCGCGCCGAAGAGGAATACCGTGGGCGTGAAGTCCTTCAAGGTTCCGTCCTTGATGGAATCGTAGATGTCCATGATCGAGAGCGCGTTCATGAACTGCCGCTTGTACTCGTGCATGCGCTTGACCTGCACGTCGTACAGGAAATCCGCGGGCAGGGATACGCCCTCGTTTTTAAGCACGGTTGCCGCGAGCTGGCGCTTCTTTTGGCGCTTGACGTCGACGAATCGCTCGACGAGGTCCTCGTCAATCTGCTCGCGAAGACTCCCGATCTCGTTGAGGTCGGTAAGGAAGCCGTTTCCGATGCGCTCCGCGATAAGCCCTGTCAATTCCGGGTTGCATAGGCCGAGGAAGCGGCGCTGCGTGATGCCGTTGGTCTTATTCTGGAAGCGCTGCGGGTAGACCGCGTACCAGTCCGCGAAGACGTCGTGCTTAAGGATATCCGTATGGATCTTGGCCACACCGTTGACGTAGGATGAAACATAGATCGCAAGCCGCGCCATATGCACGGCGTTGTCACACACGATCTGCATGCGACACTTACGCGCATCGGCAACGCCGAGCGCGCGAAGCTCCTCGTTAAGCGCGTCGTTGATGCGAAGGACGATGTCCGCAATCTCGGGGACGACGCTGCGCAGTAGCTCCATATCCCAGCGCTCGAGCGCCTCCGCCATGATGGTGTGGTTGGTGAAGTTGAAGGTATTGCGCGCGATGTTGAGCGCGGCGTCGAACTCCATACCCTCGCGCATCAGAAGGCGAACCAGCTCGGGAATCGCCACGGTCGGGTGCGTATCGTTGATCTGGATGGCGCAGTGGGCGGCAAAGCCCATAAGGTCGTTCCCGCGCACGCGCCTGTAGCGGCGGATGGCATCCTGCAACGACGCGCTCGAGAGGAAGTACTGCTGCTTGAGGCGAAGCCTTTTACCCGCCGGCGTACTGTCGTTGGGGTAGAGCACGCGCGTGATGTCCTCCGCCGCGTTCTTGTCGCGCACGGCGAGGTCATACTCCTGCTCGTTGAACAGCCTGAAATCGAGCTCCTCGACGGGTTCGCTCTGCCAGAGGCGCAGCGTGCCCATGTTACCCGTACCGTAGCCCATGACGGGCATGTCGTAGGGAACCGCCAGCACCCTCTGGTCGGCGAAAACCACTTCGACGGTCTTGTCGTCCCGCCTCTTGCTCCACGGGTCGCCGAAACGCTGCCACTCGTCCGCCTTCTCCACCTGGAAGCCGTCCTCAAATACCTGTCTGAACAGGCCGCATTTGTAGCGGATGCCGTACCCGTCGAGCGGCAGGTCGTGCGTGGCTGCGCTGTCGAGATAGCACGCGGCGAGCCTCCCGAGGCCGCCGTTGCCCAGGGCCGCGTCGTCGATTTCCTCCATATTGCGGATATCCGCCCCGCGCTCGCGCAAAAGCGCGCTCATCTCGTCGAGAATACCCAGATTGTATAAGTTGGAAAAGACCATCCGCCCCATCAGGTATTCGGCGGACAGATAATAGGCCCTGCGCACGCTCTCGTGCGCGCGACGGCTTTCCCGCCACGCGGGGGCGATTTCCATCATGACGGCGTTGGCGAGCGCATTGTGCAGTTGTACCGTGGTCGCCTGATGAAGCTCTATCTGATAAGTGCCGGAGAGTTCCTCCTCCATGCGCCTGATTACCCTTGTGCAGTCGATCCTGCTCATCTTCAACCCTCTTTCAAAAGTTTCGCACAGGATACATTCTAACATGATTCCCGACCTTTCGCAATAAAATTCACTTAATCGTTTAAGTCATGCCAGAATATGACAAAACATTCAATAAACCGACTTACTTTATCCTTGACAACTTTTTCCAGCGGCCCCATACTTGTAATCAATCAATATGCCGGAAACGGGAGAGGGTCGTATGGCGCAGAGCAGCAATATTTACGCGGAAACGGGCGCGGAGTTCCGCTCGCTCTTCCACACCTATAACGCCTGCATGCAGCGGATGCTCAGTAAATATGGGCTGTACCCCGGCCAGCCGCAGATGCTCTTCGCGATACGAGAGCTGCGTAACCCCACGCAAAACGAGCTCGCCGCGGAGTTGCATGTAAGCAAAGCCAGCGCGGGCGTGTCGCTGAGAAGGCTCGAGGCGGCGGGCTTCGTCAAGCGCATCCGGGACAAGAAGGATACGCGCTGCGTGCGCATCGCGCTCACCCCCAAAGGCAGCGAGTACGCGCGCTGGTGCGACATCGACTTCGAAGTGATCTTTACGACCCTGCTGGAGGACTTCAACGGCGACGGGCGCGACCAGGCGCTCAGCACCGTGCGCAGGATGAACAGAAGCCTTACGGCGCTCAGGGAAAGGCTCGAGAGCTGAAAAATCTCCCAAATACAATTATAAAACGGCTCCCTCGCGGGAGCCGTTCGTATGTCCGGTATGAAGCAGGATGCTTCGTCAGCGCTTGGAGAACTGGGGCGCGCGGCGGGCGGCCTTGAGGCCGTACTTCTTGCGCTCCTTCATGCGCGGATCGCGGGCGAGGAAGCCTGCCTTCTTGAGCGCGGAGCGCAGCTCGGGGCTGGCGACGATGAGCGCGCGCGCGATGCCGTGGCGGATGGCGCCCGCCTGGCCGGTGGTGCCGCCGCCGTGCACGTTGGCGACGATGTCGAACTTAGCGAGGGTGTCGGTGAGCACGAGGGGCTCGCGGACGATCATCTTGAGCGTCTCATGGCCGAAGTACTCCTCGAGATCGCGCTTGTTGACGGTGATGCTGCCGACGCCGGGCAGGAGACGGACGCGGGCAACGGAGGACTTGCGCCTTCCGGTTCCGAGATATTGGGTAATCGTTGCCATAAACTTCTCTCCTTCCCGTTACTTGAGCACGAGGGTCTCGGGCAGCTGCGCGGCATGGACATGTTCCGCGCACGCGTACACGCGCAGCTTCTTGAGCATCTTTCGGCCGAGCGGACCCTTGGGCAGCATGCGGCGGACGGCTTCGTATACAGCGAACTCGGGCTTTTTAGCCAACAGGTCGCGATAGGAAATTTCTTTGAGTCCGCCGGGATAATCTGTGTGATGGATGTATTTCTTCTGATCGAGCTTTTTGCCGGTGAGCACAACCTTGCCGGCGTTGACGATGATGACGAAATCGCCGGTGTCGACGTGCGGCGTATATATGGGCTTGTTCTTCCCGCGCAGGATCGAGGCGACCTGGGATGCGAGGCGGCCGAGCACCATGCCGTTCGCGTCAACCACGTACCACTTCCGCTCGAGGGTTTCGCCCTTTGCCATATAGGTCTTCATGGCTAGTCCTCCTAGGTAAAATGAAGTTTTCAGCTCCGCACTGATCTCATTTCGCTGCCGGGGCTAACGGCCGCAAACGTCCATCCTGCAGAACACGCAAATGTTATTTTATATAAAACATCAGGGCATGTCAAGCGAAAAAAGCCCTTGAAACCGCTTATTTTTAAAAAAATGCGCGCAATGTGGACAAGCATCATCTCATGCCGTCAAAACCCGTTTGCCGCAGCGCCTCGTAAAGGACGATGGCCACCGCGTTCGACAGGTTGAGCGAGCGCCTCTCGTCCCGCATGGGGATGCGCACGGCGTCCTTCTCCCGGCGGGAAAGAAGCTCAGGCCCAAGCCCCGCCGTTTCCTTGCCGAAGACGAGGAAGTCCCCATCGCGGTAATCCGCCTCGGCATAGGAGCGCGAAGCATGGGTGGAGGTCAAGAAGAAACGCGCGTCCGGATGAGCGGCCTCGACCTCGGCAAAGGAATCGTAATAGGCGATATCGAGATACTTCCAGTAGTCGAGTCCGGCGCGCCTGAGGTGCCTGTCATCCACGGAAAAGCCGAGGGGCCGCACGAGGTGCAGCCGTGCGCCCGTCACCGAGCAGGTGCGCGCGATGTTGCCCGTATTTTCCGGAATCTCCGGCTCGACAAGAACGATGTTAAGCACGTGTCCCCTCCCCCGTCACCCGATATAGATGAAGAAGCAGTTGCCGCCGTAGGTCGCGTAATATTTATAGCTGCTGCTCCAGCTTGTCCCGAGATGCGACGCGCGGAAATACATCACGTCGGCGGGCAAAAACGTATCCCCCTCGACGAATATCTGCTTCACGGCCTCAATCGCCGTGCTCCCGGGCTTGACGGCGCGCAGCTTGGCTTCGTCGGAAGCGACGGTGAACTGGCTCTTCTGGAAGATGACGCCCTCGACGGTGTTTGGGAAGCGAGAGCTGTTGATGCGGTTGAGTATCACATTGGCGACAGCGGCTTGCCCCTCGAGCGAGGTGCCCTTGGCCTCCTGGTGCACAACCTGCGCGATGAGGAGCAGCTCGTCCGCCGTAAAGCCGTTGGCGTCGGTGAAATAGTCGTTGGAACCGGCCGACTCCGTCGGCGCGGGCGAGGCGGTCGCGGTGCCCGAAGGCGAGGCGCTCGCGCTCGGCTTGGGCGTGGCGGTCGGCTTCGCTGTGGGTGGAGCGCCGTATTCGACGAATTCGGCGAGCACGAAGCCCTCGTCGTCGCCCGCCTCGACGCGCAGCCACTCGCCGGAGCTGCCCGTGACGGTCAGTCTCGCGTTTCCGGAAAGCTCGCGTATAATGTCGTAATCCGTGCCGGGACCTGTCCTGAGGTTCGCGCTGCCCGCGTTGAGGTAAGCCCTTTTATCGTCGATTCCCTCCACCGTAAAGGCCGGGGTGGGCGGTGCGCTGGACGAGGGCGAAGGCGTGGGCGACGGCGTCGGGGAGGGAGTCGGGCTCGGCGTTGGAACAAACGGGGTGACGAGCTTGGTCGGCGCGGGGGTGATATCCACGACCGCCTGCGCCGCGAGCGCCACGTCCACGGCGCGCGCGTCGAGCTCGTCCTGCGTATAGAGATTGGCCGTGCGCGCGGAATCCATACACCCCGCGAGGAGGAGGCTCGTCAGCAGCGCGAGGATCAACTGTACCGCACGGCGCGCCATGGTCTTAGAGGATATACTTCTGGAGATCCTGCTCATCGAACCTGTGGCTCATGTGCTCCCTGACGTAGGCTTCATCCACCGTCACCTTGATGAGCGGATGGTTGCCGCTGGCATTGAAGGAGATGTCGTCGAGCAGGTTTTCCACAATCGTGTGCAGGCGGCGCGCGCCGATGTTCTCGGCGTTTTCGTTGGCGGAAAACGCATATCTGGCGATGGCTTCGAGCGCGTCGTCGGTGAACTCCAGAAGAATGTTGTCGGTCCTGAGCAGGGCCGCGTATTGCTTGGTGATCGCGTGCTCCGGCTGCGAAAGGATGCGCTTGTAATCCTCCACGGTGAGCGCCTTCAAGTCGACCCGGATCGGGAAGCGGCCCTGCAGTTCCGGGATGAGGTCGGATATTTTGGATACATGGAACGCGCCCGCGGCAATGAACAGGATGAAGTCCGTCTTGACGGGCCCATACTTCGTGTTGACCGTGCATCCTTCTACGATGGGGAGAATATCCCTCTGCACGCCCTCGCGCGACACGTCCGGGCCGGAAGCGTGCTCCGCCCCCGCGATCTTGTCGATCTCGTCGATGAAGATAATGCCGTCCTGCTCAGCCTTCTCGATGGCTTCGCGCGTCACCTCGTCCATGTCGATGAGCTTTTCGGATTCCTCCTGCGTGAGGATCTTGCGCGCTTCGCGCACGTTGACGCGGCGCTGCTTTTTCTTCGTGGGCAGAAGCCCCGCCATCATTTCGTTGAGGTTGATGTCGATGCCCATGGCGAGCATCGCGTCGCTGCCGGTCTGGCTCTGCTCCACCTCGATTTCGACCATGTCCTCCTCGAGCTGGCCCGCGCGCAGCTTCAGCGCGACCTCCTCGCGCTTTGTAAGATGGCGTTGCCTTTCCTCGTCGGAAAGCTCAACCGACTCGCTCTGTCCTCCGCCGAGCAGCAACTGCAGCGGGTTGACCGGCTGGGCGGCCTTTTTCTTCTCGATGGGTACCAATAAGTCGATGAGTCTCTGCTCCGCCGCGCTCTGGGCGACGAGCCTGACGGTTTCCATTTTTTTATCCTTGCACAGGCGTATGGAGGCTTCGACGAGGTCGCGCACCATGGAATCCACGTCGCGGCCGACGTAGCCGACCTCGGTGAACTTGGTCGCCTCGACCTTTACGAGCGGCGCGTCGACGAGCCTGGCGAGCCTTCTCGCGATTTCCGTCTTGCCCACGCCCGTGGGGCCGACCATGATGATATTCTTCGGCGTAATCTCCTCGCGAAGCTCCGGCTCGAGCCGCGCGCGGCGGTAGCGGTTGCGAAGCGCGATGGCGACGGCGCGTTTGGCGTCGTCCTGCCCGATGATATATTTATCGAGGGATTCTACGATCTCCTTCGGCGTGAGCATCATATTTCCTCCACCGAGATGTTCCCGTTCGTGAATACGCAGATGTTCGAGGCAATCCGGAGCGCCTTCTCAGCGATCTCGCGCGCGGAAAGCTCTGTGTTCTCCCGAAGCGCCTTGGCCGCCGCGAGCGCGTACATGCCGCCGGAGCCGATGGCCGCAATCCCGTCGTCCGGGTCGATGACCTCGCCCGTGCCTGAAACGATCAAAAGCTCCCCCGCGTCCGCAACGATGAGCATCGCCTGAAGCTGGCGCATGGCCTTGTCGCTGCGCCAGTCCTGCGCGAGGGAAACCGCCGCGCGCCGGAGGCTGCCGCTATATTTCTCAAGCTTCGCCTCGAAGCGCTCGCACAGCGAGAACGCGTCCGCAACGCTGCCAGCGAAGCCCACCACGACCTTATCATGGTAAAGCCTGCGCACCTTTTTGGCGGTGTGCTTCATGATCGTGTTTTCGCCCAGCGTCACCTGTCCGTCTCCCGCGACGGCGCATTTGCCGTCCCTTCGCACGGCGATGATCGTCGTTCCCATCAAGGGCATAGGATTCTCCGCCTTTCGTCTGAATCGGCTTCATCATAGCATACTCGCGCTTTGCTGTAAGCTCTTTTCACAATGCTTAACATTTTATTCGCAATCCCGCGACATTATGGCGCAAATCCCGTCAATTGTTTCCAGCGCGCGCGCAGCGATTCTTCCATATCGGTCCTGCTTGCCCCGCACGCGCACCTCCAGGCCCTCAACGATGCCGTAATTGATGTTCATAGGCTGGAAATCATGGCCCGCATACTGCGAAACATACCGTCCCAGCGCGCCGATTGCGGTTTTGCCTGTAAAATCAACGCGCGGTTTTTCCAATAGCTGCCGCGCGAGGTCGATGCCTGCGAGCGCGCCGCTCGCCGCGCTTTCGATATAGCCCTCGACGCCCGTCAATTGCCCTGCGAAATACAGCCCTTTTCTGGCGACGGACTGGAAGCAGCTGTCGAGCTTGCCCGGGGAATTGAGGAAGGTGTTGCGGTGCATAACGCCGTAGCGCACGAATTCTGCGCGCTCCAGCCCGGGGATCATGCCGAACACGCGCTTCTGCTCGCCGAACAGGAGGTTCGTCTGGAAGCCGACGATATTGTAGAGCGTGCCCTCCGCGTCATCCCTGCGAAGCTGCACGACGGCGTAGGGGCGTTTGCCCGTGCGCGGGTCCTCGAGCCCCACGGGCTTCAATGGCCCGAAGGCGAGCGTCTGTTCCCCGCGGGCGGCCATGATCTCCACGGGCATGCAGCCCTCGAAGACCTTCGGCGGTTCAAACGAATGCAGCGGCGCTCTTTGGGCCGCGACGAGCTCCCGCACGAAAGCAAAATACTGCGCCTCGTCCATGGGACAGTTGAGATAATCGCTTCCGCGGCCGTAGCGCGAGCCCTCGAAGATTTTCTCCATATCGAGGGATTCCCTCGTGACCACGGGCGCGGCCGCGTCATAGAAGTGTAAGCTTTCGCCGAAGAAGCTCTCTATCGAATCAAGCAACTTCCCCTCGGTCAGAGGCCCGGTCGCTATGATACAGGGCGGCTCGGGAAGTTCCGTCACTTCCTCCTCGACGACTTTGATGTTCGGGTGCTGCCGGATGCGCATGGTGACAAGTTTCGCGAAGCCTTCGCGGTCGACCGCGAGCGCGCCGCCCGCGGGGAGCCGCGTCTCGTCCGCGCAAGAGACGATCAGAGAACCAATACGCCGCAGCTCTTCCTTCAGGAGACC
The DNA here is from genome assembly GCA_035561055.1 of Clostridia bacterium. GTDB lineage: Bacteria > Bacillota > Clostridia > Christensenellales > CAG-138 > Phil1. The sequence goes on from DATMYG010000267.1 coordinate 11,276, forward strand.
CGCGCCGTTCTCGAGGCGATCGCTCCGAAGGGAGTTGGAACACACGAGCTCTGCGAAATCGTCCGTTTTATGCGCGGGCGAACGCTTTCGGGGGCGCATCTCGCTTAATAATACGCGGACGCCGCGCTCAGCAAGCTGATACGCGGCTTCGCATCCCGCAAGGCCGGCTCCTATGACGCGCGCCCGCGGCTGATTACTCCTGT